>JANXLS010000501.1 GCA_025355035.1 Planctomycetota bacterium
GCGATTTTTGCCCGGAACGAGCTGAATTTTCTGCGTCAGTTTCGGCGGACCGGCCGGATCGCCCGGAAACAGATTGACAGTCGCATTGGCCTTCACGTTCGACCAGACGTACACGTGCGCGTCGAAAACCTGCTCCCAGAGAAGTTCCGACGGCACCACGACTTTTTCAATCAGCATTTCGGCAGTGTCGCCGTTCTTTAAGGGAACGATCCAGACGTCAATACCCTGACTGATGAGGCGTTTCATTTCGTCAGCAACATTTCCCGCCGTCTGACGGCCATCGGTAAATAGAAGGAGGCGCCGGCGCGAGCTTTCATCGAAAGACGCGGCCCCGAATCGCAGCGCGTTTCCGATGTTCGTCGAATTGGCATCGACGACCGATTTGATGTCTTTCAATTCCGGAACTTCGAAGAGCGGCGTCGGTGCGATTTCCGATGAGGCGCGTCCACCGAACACAACCAGCCCGGCGTCATCGTTCGGCTTCATTGTCTGGCGTGTCTTGCGCATGAAATCCAACGCGCGAAGCTTTTCGGATTCAGGAATACTCTTTGAAATATCCAACGCAAAGACGACGGTCAGCGCGTCGCGTTCGACGATCATCTGCAATCCGGCGAGCGCCAACGCGACAAGCACCACACTGGCGCTGCGCAGCAAAAACGCCAGCCACATCCGCCCGCGTGAAATGCCCGCGAGCGTGTGATGCTGAAGCCACACGAGACACATGCAGGCCGGAATCGACAATAAGAGGAGGTACGGGTTCTGAATGAAGACGTGCGTCGAAGCGTCTGCGGGACGAATCAGTCTCCAGGCAGCGAAACACCCCAGGCCGACGATGACGGCAAGTAGGGCGACGACATCGCGCCCGGGAACGCGACCTTTTTTTTTCCACCGTCCGAAGAAAAGGATGCCGACCATCACCGCGATGGGGAAGAGGGAGACCAGCCACAAGAGTAGTCTATCGGTCATAACGCGGGGCCACTCACGTATCAAGGAGGAGGGCTGCCAGCCCGTCCGCTTTCGCGTTGCATCGTCACGACGCGCTGGCAGCGCGTCTTATTTCTGAATCGCAATGATCTTCAACCGGTGATTGCCGGTATCGGACACAATGACTCGCCCGCGCGGATCGGCCGCGATGCTCCACGGATTCGCGAATTGATTCTCGCCGTTCCCCGGTTCGCCGAAACGCCGCACGAAAACGCCCTCGCACGAAAACACACTGACACGGTGATTGGCAAATTCCGCAACGTACAAAAGTCCGTCCGCACCGAAAGCAATGTCGTAAGGATAACGCATTTCGCCATCTGCGCTTCCCTCTTTTCCAAACGTTTTCAACCACACGCCATCGCCTGTGAATTTTTGAATGCGATGATTGCAGGCGTCCGCGACATAGACATTGCCTTCCCGATCAACTGTGATGCCGCTCGGACGCTGGAACTCGCCGTCCTTGAGTCCACACGATCCGAACGCATGGAGCCACTTTCCGTTAAGGTCGAAGACTTGGACACGATCGACGTAGTCACCGTATTCGACGACGAAAATCCGGTTGCGCGGCGAATCGATCGCGGCTCCCATCGGATGCACGAATTGGCCGGGCCCTTTTCCCGGTTCGCCCCACATCGCGATCATCTCACCATCCGGCGTCATTTTCAAAACGCGGCCGTAATGCGTGTCGCACACGAGCATGTTGCCATCCGGAAGAGCGCACAATCCTTTCGGATTTCCCAATGCGTGGTCCTTCATCGACCACAGCGAAATCGGCTTCGCGTCCGCTGAAAAATGCTGTACGCGCGCGGCTCGATCCACGACAACAAACGTCCCGTCGCGCAGGACGGTCACGCCGCGCGGCTGTTGAAATTCGCCCCGTTTATCGCCTTGTTTTCCAAGCAGAATAGTCATGCTTACTTTGGCGGGTTCAAGCGGCATCGCTCCACTATTTGCCGGACGCAGAATCGGCCAGGCAAGGGCCGCAATCGCGACACTAAATACCATTCCCAGCACAAGCGGCTTCGAAGCGCCTCTGTGGTGCCCGGAGAAGGTGTTTGCGGCATTGAGCATGAAATCGCGTGAAGTGAGAAAAGGAAATGAGCTGTCAACGTGGTCTTTCGCCTCCGTTGATCCCAGTGTAACGATTAAACTGCGGAAATCCAGATAGACGCCGTGATCGCCAGCCAGTTTCCATACCTCAAACGTTCTTTCGTCTGCTGCTCGCGAATCGGCGTGATTCGCGCACCAGGAGGAATGTGCTTCATTTCGCTGGGAGCGAAAAACTCCAAGGCTTGAACACTGTAATCGACAAGAAGGTTCTTAAAATTATGGTCGTCGGTCATCATGTCATCGATCCTTCCTCGTCCCAACGTCTCCCGTTATCGCGACGCCCATTTCGCTCCGAATGCTCCCAACGCAACCGTGCCCGCTGTAGCCGCTCCCAACAAGAGACTGAGCGCGAAGACCGATTCGTCGTAACCCATGTGCTGCTGCCCGAAGAGCCAGATCGTGGCGGGAACCGCGCCCGGAGGGGCGAGGATTGATGCGACGGGAACTTCGCCCAGAGCCAACGCAAAGACCAACGCCGCCGCCGCCGCGAGATGCCCCAGCGAAAGCGGCAGCACGATCGATAATGCGCGCGACACGCGGCCGTGCCCGAGCAATGCCGCGCTCTCAATCAGCGACGCATCGATCGACGCCATCGCCTCATCCGCAAGCCGCAACGGGACATGTAAGAATCGCAGAGCAAATCCCAGCGCCATCCACGCGAGAGGCTGGCGAAGCATGTGAGACGATTGAGTGGCGCCGATTTGTAATGCCAGCACCGATACGCCTAAGAACGATCCTGGTATTGCCAGCAGAAAGACACTCGCCACTTGAATCGAAACCGCTCGCGTGTTTGGCCAAACGAGCAGGCGCGCGGCTGCCAAGCCACATGCGATCAACACCGCCGCCACGGCCAGTCGGGCGCTCAATCCCAACGATCCGGCACCGGCGTCGAATGAGACCGACAACGCTTTTCCGCTCGAAATCACTCCGTATAAACACGCGAGCATGGGAATCACGAAACCGAATACGACGCCGACGGACAGAACAATCGACACGCTTTTTCCGGAGCGCAATCCGAGGGTTCTTGCGCCGCTCGAATGTGAGATTGCGGGTCCGGGTCGTCGAATTAAAAAGGCGCACAACGATGCAGCCAGCAGCACCAATGGGAGTGACGCCCATGCGGCAGCCGCGTTTTTTCCGAGCGCGGCCAGGTCATGGACTTCCACCGGCAACGTGTGGACCAGCAGCAGCGACGAGACGGCAAAATCGTTCGATCCCAGCAAAAACGCCAGCGCCATTCCCGCACCCATCTCGCCCCAACATCGCGGTAGTACTGTTTGAAAAAACGCACGCGAAGGTGTCGCGTACATCCGCGCCGCTTCATACGACGCATCCCTCGCGCGTAAAAAGCCGGGCCAAACGTTCAGCGCCACGACCGGCCACAGGCTCAATCCCAACACACATCCTGCACCCATCGCACTGAACAAAAGCGTGTGTGCTTGAGAAACGAATCCCGCCGCTCCGGGCAGTTGCAGCGCGAAGCTGGATGTCGCGTTGGGAGCCAGCAATCGCACCCATCCGCTGACAGCCACCGGCGCCGGCAGCGCCAGCGGCAGAATGGCCAGCGACGTGCGAACGATCGATGACTTTCGACCCGCGAGCGCCCATGCCGCGGGGATGCCGATCAGCGCTGCGATTGTCGCGGCAAGCAATCCAACGCTGAGACTTCGTCCCATGGCCGCCAGCAACACGCCGCGTCGAGCCGCTGCGGCTGCGCTGCTCTGCTGAGTCGCGAAGGCGTCGTGAAATCCGCCGCCGCTCAGAACGCCGCCAGAAGAGGTGCGAGCAGCAGCAGCGCAAACGCAAATTGAATTGTCGCATCGCGCCGTGACGAATCGCGCATCTTTTTTTTCGACCGAATCTACCGGACGTCTCC
>JANXLS010000079.1 GCA_025355035.1 Planctomycetota bacterium
GCCATCCCGCCGTTTAATAGATTTGCCGACATCAACGACGACTCGCGGGTCCCGGGAATCGACTCCAATCGCATGCAGTAATAATGCAGAATCACAAGCGCACTGCCGCAATACGTTCCCCAGATCGAAAACGTTTGCTGCCCCGTCGCACGGCACATCGGCCAGAATTCGCGAAACGAAAAAAACACGCCGACAAAAAAGACGAGATGGAGCATCAGGCTGTCATGGAAATAATTGAGATCAAGCCAAAACGCGCCAGTCAGCGCCAAGATCATCAACGTCGCCGCAAAAACTCGTTTTGCAATCATGAAATACCAGTTCAATGTTCAATGTTCAAAGTTCAACGTTTTAATAGGATCTCTGTGGAAGGAAAACAGTTTATCGATTCGCGCGCGTAAATCTCATTCATTTTCGCCGCGCGCCATCACGCCGTTTTCCGCTTCCGCTGCGCAAATTCCATCACTGCCGCTTCCAAATCCCGCGCTTCAAATTCCGGCCAGCAGATCGGCGACGCGAAATACTCCGCACCGCTCGCTTGCCATAGCAGAAAATTGCTCAATCTTCGCTCGCCCGCAGTACGTACAAGCAGATCGACCGGCGGCATTCCCGCAGTAAACAATTCATTTTCAAAAACGCGTTCATCGATCGCGTTCGGATCGATCAACCCCGCCGCAGCCTTCGCTGCAAGACGCTGCGTCGCCTCAAGAATCTCGTCATGCCCGCCATAATTCAACGCCAGACACAGATTCAATCCCGTCCCGCCGGCCGTCAATTCCTGCGACAATCGCAGTTCCGCCTGCACCTCTTCAGGCAGTCCTTTGATGTTTCCGATTGCCGTCAACCGGACATTGTTGGCAATGAGTTCAGCGCGTTCGCTGACGAGAAATTTCCGAAGCAATCGAAACAGAAACCGGATCTCTGCTTGCGGCCGCTTCCAATTCTCGGTGCTGAACGCGTACAGCGTCAGCGCCGTAACATGCGTTTGCCCGCAAAATTTCGTACACGCCCGAACCGAATTCACACCCGCTTCGTGACCATTAATACGGATCATCCCACGCCCAGTCGCCCAACGTCCGTTACCGTCCATGATGATCGCAATGTGTCGCGGCATCCGATCGTAAGAAATCGGCGGAGCAATCACCGGCCAGCGAGGTGCCGCATCAACCTGAGCCTGTAATTTGGAATCCATCGTCATCGTCCCGTCGTCCCATTTCCTGTACCGCAGGCGTCCCGCTCGCACGTCTAAATAATCCGGACAACCGACATTTTGTCAAACTTTATTTTGCAAAGTTTATTTTTTCTGCACGCGCCCGAAGCCGAATTGATCGCCCACCCGGACCACCGTCGGTTCCTTCGCCGTCGTCACATCGACTTCCAAAAGCTTCTCGCTCTGCACCGCAGCACCGGTTTCATCCGTCAGCCGCGCGACAATCTTGCGCGTCTTCACATCGACGATATCGCCCGTCGACGGGATCGCCACGGAACCATCGATGCTGAACGTCACCCAACCCGGTTCATCGCGCAATTCAACATTCTCGACATATTTCGGAGGTGTCACCGTGTTGTCGTAAATATGGAGCCGCTTGTTGTGCGCGTCGGTCACCCAGATTTCCTTTTCGTCGGGCGTCAAGCCGATGCCGTGACTCGGGCAGCCATGCCGCAAAACTTTTCCGGATTCGAATCCCGGAACTTCGAGGCGATACAGCATTTTTCCCGTCGCCACGTCACCGATTTCAAACCCGAGCAAGCCGTTCAAACAAGCGTAGATCAACGTCCCTTTCCCGTTCATCGTGAACGGCCGGACGTTGTTGCTGAACGCAATCGTGCTCGCGGCTTTGTGGATGGAACAATCGGCGATTGTCAGCACATTCGATTTCAATCCAGCCAAAAACGCCTTCGTTCCATCGAGGCTCACGAGCGTGTTGTGCGCGCCGGACTTTGGTTCGACTTTTCCAATGATCGAACCATCCGCCGGATTGAGCACGTTCCAGAAATCTTTTTCGAATGAAGGCTGATAGACGAACTTCGAATCCTGCGAAATCGACATGCGATCACAGCCGCCTTCATACGTTTTTTCCCACAGGCTCTTTTCGCTCCAGAGATCAACACATTCCAACGACTTGATCGTACTGATAAACACGCAATGCAATTCCTTGCTCGCGCAAATGCCCTTTACATTGATCGGCTTGCCTTTTTCGTCGAGGCCATGCGTCTCGATGCGCTTGATGAATTTAAAATCATGGTCCATATCGAAAACCAGCAGCCCATGCCCGCCGTATTTCAAATCATTCCGAACCCCCGGTTCCGCAACATACAATCGCCGCGATACGCCCACTTCTTCGGCAAAGCTCGAACCTGCCACAGAAATCAGCAACGTTAGCACAACCGCCAAATCGCACTTCAGCATGGACTTTCTCCCCAAAAAATGAACAACTCATGGCTGGAATACAATCTGATCATCATTTTTGCGCCCAAATCCGCATGTCAGCCGATAATCGCTTTTATTGCGCCCATTCGATTCCAGCCCCGCGACGAAATTGACGATACTTGAATCAACGAATCTTCTTATCGCCGGAGCGTCTTTATGTCCCTATCCAGTTCCAAGCCATCGTCGTCCGTGTGCCATCGCGAAGAAATTGAGCGGACATCCGTGCTCGTCGTCGGCGGCCTCGAAAGCGCTGACAGTGTTCGCAAAGCCGAACAAGTCCTCCGCGCGATCCCCGGCGTCGAAAGTGCCGGGGTCAACATGCTCACGCGCCTCTCGACGATCCGCCACTCCTCCACGGTTTCGCCGACGCAGCTCGCGACCGCTCTGAACGCAATCGGCTTTCACGCCACGCTCGCCAAAATCGAAACCGACGGCGATCCCGGTACGTGTCTCAGCGACACGCTCGACATGATCGCCAGCCGAAAATCGCGCTTCATCGTTGGAGCCGTGTTGACGTCGCTGATCTTCTTCGTGAATTCCGTCAACGCCAACACGCCGTGGAAACTGCTGGTCCTCTTCCTTCTCGCCACGCCCGCGCAAATCGCCGTCGGCTGGGAGTACTATGTCGAATTCTTCAAATCACTCCGCCGCTGGCGCTTCAATATGGACAGCCTCGTCGTCCTCGCAGCCAGTGCCGCATACGGCCAGGGCATGCTCTGCTTTCTCGGCCAGACGACCAGCGATCCTGACCTCTCCCGCTGGAACCCGCAATTCCACGCCGCCGTTTTGATCCTGACTGTCGTGAGCCTCGGCAAATGGCTCGAATCCATGGCGCGCGATTCCGCCGACGATCTCTGGGGCGGCATCGAAGCCCTCCTCCCGCGCGAAGCCTGCGTCGTACGCGACGGCCGCGAAATGATCATCCCCGCTGGAGCCGTTGCGGTCGGCGACATCGTCCTCGTCGCTCCCGGCGAACGCGTTCCTGTCGATGGCGAAGTCCTCGAAGGCTGCACCCATATTGACGAATCCCCGCTCACTGGCGACGTCCGCCCCGTCTCGAAGGTGGTCGGCG
>JANXLS010000104.1 GCA_025355035.1 Planctomycetota bacterium
GTCCGTGACCTTGACGTTATTCAAATTCGCGCTGCCGGCCGGAATTGCGCGCTTCGCTTCAGCGCGTGACGGGAACAACTTTACCGCTTCAGCCAGCACGTCGAGAATCGAACATCCTTCGCCTTCCAGTTTCGATTTCGCAAACGTCGAACTCGGAGCTTCCTTGACGAGTTCCAGCAATGTCGCCTCATCCATATCCAGCAGGGACCCTCCGCCGAATAACGCTCCCGACGCCTTCTCCGCGTTTCCGCGTTCCGTAACGCCGTGCACTTTCTCCGTCATGCAAGCTGCAAGCTTTTTCTGCGCCTCGCGCTTGGACGGATCGTTCGTGTGCAGCAATTGGATCGAGTAAACGTCTTCGACCGTCAGATCCGAAAAATACTTGAGATACTTGATCGCGACGTCGTCTGCGACATTGATCCAGTATTGGTAGAACTCAAAAGGCGACGTCCGCTTCGGATCCAGCCATAATGCCCCCGACGTCGTCTTCCCGATCTTCTGCCCCTGAGCGTCCGTGATCAAATGCGTCGTCAATCCATACGCCTGATGCGACTCGACCGCCGCATTTTCAGGGCGTTTGCGGCGAATCAATTCAATCCCCGCCGTGATATTCCCGAACTGATCGCTGCCGCCAATCTGCAAACGGCAACCGTACTCCTTAAAGAGGTGGTAAAAATCGTATGCCTGCAGCAGCATGTAGCTGAATTCCGTGTAACTGATCCCCTGTTCGCGATCCTGCAAACGCGAGCGCACGGAATCTTTTTCGAGCATCACGTTGACCGTGAAATGCTTGCCGACATCCCGCAAATACGTGATCAAATTCATGCCGCACAACCAGTCAGCGTTGTTGACCAACCGAGCTGGCGCGGCCTTCGACGAGAAGTCCAAAAACTTCTCCATCTGCGCCTTCATTCCGGCCACATTTTGCTCCAGCATCTCAGCCGTCAGCAATTGTCGCTCTTCCGATTTGCCCGAAGGATCGCCAATGAACCCCGTCCCGCCGCCCACAACCGCGATCGGACTGTGCCCCGCTTTCTGAAAGCGCGCCAGATTCAACAGCGCAATCAAATGATGCGCCGCCAAACTGTCCGCCGTCGGATCAAACCCGCAATACAGCGTGAACGCTTCCGCCTGCAACTTCGCTTCAATCTTTTCATCCGTCGTCTGCGCAATCAATTCACGCCACGACAACTCCGCAATAATGTTCTCAGGCATAAAACGATTCCTTAAATTTCGAGCGTTTTCTTTTTCATCCCACTCTGCCGCGCCACCCCTTCGGACAGTTCAGCAACTATCATCGTTGCGACGAACCAAAATGCAATGCCGAGAGACGAGTGCCGGGTGATGGGTGCTGAGTGATGAGGTGCTTCGGTTCACGATCACCTATTTATTGACAATCGTTTCCCACTGCCGACTTGCGAACCGATCCGTCATCCCAGCAACGTAATCGCAGATCGCCCGCTCCTGCGATTCCTTGCCCGAGTCAATCCGTTTGCGGCTGTCTTCGGGTAGTAAATTCGGATTCTCTTGAAACGCATGAAACAATTGCTTCAAGCGCTCGCGCCAAAAATCCGTGTGCTTTTTCACGCGCTCGCTTTTGTAAAACCGTTGCATCAAGAAATGTTCGAGTTCGCGTTTGCGAACGTTGAGTTCCTTCGAAAACCCAATCAGCTCCCCGTCAAACTTGCGCACATCCTCCAAGCTCGAGATTTTCTGCTCGCGAATGCGCCGCTGCGTTTCCTGCATCAAATCCGTCACCAGCGTCGCAATCAAGCGGCGCACAATCGCGTGCCAGCGCATACGGTGATCGGTCTTGTACGTATCGTCTTCGGCCAGCACCTGCGCCTCAACATCGCGCCACAATGACACGTTCCGCACGTCATCTTCGACCAGTGCACCCGAGACCAATCCGTCGTCCAAATCATGTGTATCGTAAGCAATCTCATCGGCATGCCCGACCAACTGCACTTCCAGCGGCGGCATCTCATCCGGCGCAAATCCCAGTAAGGAACGCGAACGCGGCGACCCGTCGTGAGCCGCGTAATTCTTCGCGTATCCTTCGCGCGTTTCGTAGGTCAAATTCAATCCCGGAAACCGCGCGTAACGCGTCTCCAGCAAATCCACGATCCGCAACCCGTGAGCGTTGTGATCGAACCCGCCATGCGCGCTCATGACTTCATTCAGCGCGTCTTCGCCCGAATGTCCGAACGGTCCGTGCCCCAAATCGTGAGCCAGCGCGAGAGCCTCAGCCAGATCCTCATTCAACGCCAGCGCCCGCGCAATTGTCCGCGCGATCTGCGTGACTTCAAGGGTGTGCGTCAGCCGATTACGAAAGTAATCGCCTTCCATGACACTGATGAAAACTTGAGTCTTGTATTGAAGCCGGCGAAAGGCCGAGGAGTGAACAATCCGATCGCGATCACGTTGATAAAGACCCCGATAAGGGATACCGTGATCCGCATGGACCCGCCCGCGCGATAGGTTCTCGCGCATGGCGTAGGACGACAGTTCAAAGTTCAAAGTTCCAAGTTCAAAGTTCATGGGCAGTGCCGGTCATTCATTCAATTCATAACCCGAAGAAATCCAGAAGCCCCAATACTTCGAACTTTAAACTTTAAACTTTGAACTTTGAACCGGTGTTTAGGAAACGTATCCGTTCAACCACTGCGTCAAAAACGCCTTCGGCGGAGCGCCGACGTGTTGATCGACTTTCACACCATCTTTGAAGAGCATCAAGCACGGAATGCTGGAGATACCGAAGCGAACGGAGACACCTTGCGCGTCATCAACGTCGATCTTGCAAACTTTCACCTTCCCGGCGTATTCCGTGGCGATTTCGTCGACCATCGGTCCGATACGGCGGCACGGCCCACACCACGTTGCCCAGAAGTCAACCAGCGCGATACCCTTGAATTTTTCAATCTCAATTTCGAAATTGTCGTCGTTCACATCCACTGTCGCGGCACCCATCTCGATTCTCCTCAATTATAATGAGCCGTTCGCCCAGATGACGCCCGGCGGTGTCACATGTCGGACGCCGCAACGGCTGCCTTGCTTCGAAACAATCTAACACGTTCCATCGATTAATCATGCAAATTCAAGGCCGGACGCTTTGTTGCGAGGACTCCGCGTATTTATTTCAACACAAAGGCACAGTGGCGCAAAGGCACAAAGAAAAATGAAATGAACACAAGTTTGAAACGTTTACGTGTTAAAAAAGAAAACGCCCGCGAATTCAAACGTGTGCGTGACACAACTCCTTCGGAGTTGCACAAAAATGGCTCGCTTAAATCGACACGCCCTCAATTCAAACCTAGCAAGCAAAGTCCGCGTGAATATTTTCGTATTCCGGCTATGATCTTTCCCTTCATCGAACACCGCTATACCGGAGAAGGCGCGACATGGCTTCAGCGAAATACACACCGTCCGAGATTGAACCGAA
>JANXLS010000108.1 GCA_025355035.1 Planctomycetota bacterium
GTTGTCGACAGTGACCACCGGATCAATCTTCCGCATCACACGCGGGACGCGCGTAATGCGTCTTCGAGCGGATTCAATTCGCGCCAGAAAGTCGCTCTGTCCGCACAGAACATTATCCAGATTCGCAGCGACCTTCTGCCAAAACGCTTCATCCGGGTTCGTCGTCTCCAATCCCGGCGCAACGCGAAAATGATCGAGAATTAATCCGTCTGTCCGTGTGTACGCAATGGCGGAAACGACACTGACGCCCTCGCCTAAAAACGCACCGCACACCTGCGAAAACCGTTTCGGCTTGTCGTGCGTCACAACCCACATATCGACAAGCTCACCCGACCCGCGCAGGATCGACATGCTGTCACGCTTCTGCTCGCGCATCGACTTGATCGCTTCAATATGTTGCACCGCGTCGTCGAATCCGACTTCAACCAAGTATCGCCGCGGCACGGTTCGGCAATGCTCGAGCGTCAAGTCCAAATTCGTCGTGTTCTCCGCCCACTTTTTCAAGCTTTCTTCGAGCAGGCTTTTATCTTCGGCCTGCGCTGCCGCATCCGCCAGCGAGATCACGCCCGACTCTCTCGAATCAATGTACCGCAGCGTGTCCGTATAAAGTTCCGCCAACAGCGCGTCTTTCCACATCGGATACGCGCCCTGCCCAACCGAAATCGAATCGCAATAGGTCAGGAGCAGCAGCAAATCCAAACGTTCTTTTGTGCCAATGCGCGCCGCCAATTCCTTCAACATCGCGACATCGCCCGTGTCGCGTCGCTGACTGATCTTCGAAAGCGTCAAATGTTCTGTGATCAGCAGGATCAGCGTTCGCGACGACGAATCGCTGAAGCCCAATCGTTCCCCAATCGCCGGCACCATCAACGCCCCGCGTTCACTGTGTCCGGCCGCTCCGCGCGATTTTCCCAGATCGTGCATCAAACACGCAAGTCGCAGCACGTGCGGCCGTGGCAACGCTTCGAGAATCGCCCGCCGAAACTGGTCGTTTCGTTCAACCGATTGATACAAGTCATCCACAGCACGAACGACCAGCAGCGTGTGTTCGTCCACCGTGTAATCGTGATACGCATCGCTCAACACGAGTCCTTCGATCTCCCCGAATTCCG
>JANXLS010000143.1 GCA_025355035.1 Planctomycetota bacterium
CACCGATTTCTCACGCGGCGCACCGCAAGTCTGTCAAACTGTTCGCACCCAAGCACGCACCGAAAACGCGCGCATCATGGTCATCGCCGGAAGCGGCCCCGCAGCGCGATTCTACCTTTTAAAAGCAGGCCTCGAAACGCCCGCCAAAGACGCCGCCGACCTTCTCGCCAAACCGCATCCCGCAATATACGTTGTCGCAACGTACCCATCCTTCGATGGAAAAAAACGCAAGCCCGGCGGTCTGGAAGATGCAGGGCTCGGAGCTCTAAAACCACTCAAAATCGAAGGGATTCCCGAGTACGATTCAACGCAATCAAAGCTCCCATCAATCCCATGGCTCGGAGCCGTTTTTGTCCCCGAAAAAAAATGAAGCGCCCCGCCGTTCCCCTCTCCTGTTGGTGAGAGGGCCGACGCATGTACTCATGCGCGGGGTGAGGGGAGATCGTGCGGCTTTAACAGCGCGCGCAACTCAATAGCTCTTCGCCTCTTTCTTCACCACTTCTTTGCTGTTGACTAACGCCTTCTCCAGCGGCTGCTTTTCCAGCGCCGCTTTGCTCTTCTCCGCGAGCGTCTTCTGCTTCGTCGCCAGCGCCGTCAACATCTTCGCCCACGCCGTTTGCTGATCGTTGATCGTGTTCGCAATCGATGTCTGCGTAGCGCCCGCGCCCGTGTTCGCATACGGCTTCTCAGAAGGCAAACGCGTGTTCAAATGAACTTTGATCGTCGGGTCTGTGCGCCGATCGACGATGCGCCGATCGATCTCTTCTTCCACAGTCGTGCCGTACCAATTCTCGCCGATCAACAACTCTTCCGCCGTCTTGCTGTTCGTCGTCGAAGGTCGCGGCATCGCGCGCAGATTCGCTCCGCGAGTCGCCACAAAATTGTTGCGCTCAACCAATAGACACGCCTGCCCCGGATCGCGGTTCAACAGCAAGCCGTCGCGGCAATTGTCAAAGAGGCAACGCCGAACCATCAGCGCCCAAGGCCCCTCTTCATACGCAGCGAAAATCCCGCCGCATTTCTTGAACGTGCAATGCGTGAAATTCCCCGCCCCCGATGCCAGCGCAAAATATTTCGAATCGTTGAACTCGCAATTGATCCACTGACTCACGCCGCCGTTCTGTGCGACATCCGTTCCCTTGAATCGGGCGCCCTCAATCTTGCTCGTCTCCGCGCCATAAAGAAAAATGTTCGTGTTGTCTTTGTCCTGTCCGACAACCTCCACCGGATGCCCATTGTCGCCCGCGATCAGCAGCGTTCCATACACCCAGATCGCCGCGCCTTTCGACGGGTCCGGCGCGCCGGGTTGCAATGGCTTCGGAGCGTTCGCGTCCGAGCGCAAATGAATCGTCGCGCCCGCGTTGATCTTCAACGTCATCTTCGCCGGGACGATCAACATACCGCGGACCAAATGCGGCAACGCCTCAGCACTCACTTCCGTGTTCGCCGTTAACGTCCCCGTCAGCACCGACGCATACCCCGGTTCCATCGGCTTGGCCGGCATCATCAACCGCGTATCCGGCGGAACTGTGACAACCGTGTTCTCAAGCGGTTTCGGCCCCTTCTTCTCACTTTTTTCGGCTAACTTTTCAATCGCGCTTGGCGCTGGCGGATTCACCGTCGCCGCTTTGCTTTTCTGACTTCTTCTCAGCTTTAACAACTCTGCGTCTAAATCGGTATCTATCTTGACCGCCGGAGTCGGATCGGTTTTCACGACCGGTTTCGGAGCGGGCTTTTCCAACACGGGCAATTCAACAACGTCCGCCGGTTTCCCGGCGTCAACGATCGGAGTCGAATCCTCCGGCTCCGTTTTCGATGAATCGTCAAGCGCCTTCGCAGTGATCGGCTCCGCAACCAGACGCAAGTCCGCATCGCTCGCCCCCTGCGCGGAAAGACACACCCCCGAAGCCAGCAGCAGTGCGCTCACTTTCGCAGCCCATTTTCCCATCATCACAACGCTCGTTTTCACGTGCCATCACCTCCCGACATCACAGATTTCCGTCTTAGCTTTATCGTCGGGAACAGCCCGTAACTAAACCCAAATCCCGATATCTCCTTTCTCCTACTTCCTCTCAGAAAATAGAAAAAATGAAATCATCTGTTGCCGACTGCACAAATTTGAGCAAACTTACTAATTATGACAAACCCATCGCAGCCACTTCCGGCCAATCCCTTGATGTACGAAATCAACGCGCGTGTTTGGCTGCATGAATTGTCCACACGCCTCCATCATCCAGTGCAACTGGACACCGTTCCTGAAACCGAACTCGACCGCATCGCCGACCTCGGCTTTCACGTCGTCTGGCTGATGGGCGTTTGGACGACCGGCCCCGATTCGCTCGAAATCGCGCGCACCAAACCCGACTTGAAACGCGAATACCACGAGACACTCCCCGATTACACGATCGAAGACTGCATCGGCTCGCCCTACGCCGTCTCCAGCTACGTCGTCTCGCCAAAGCTGGGCGGCCCGACCGCGCTCGCGCGTCTGCGCGAACGTCTGGCGCGAAAAGGCATCAACCTGATCCTCGATTTCGTCTGCAACCACACCGGGCGAGACCACTGGCTTTTGGATTTGCAACCCGACGTGTTCGTTCAGGGAACGCAAGCCGATCTCCTGGCTCGACCCGACTGTTTTTTCAAGACGCACAAAGGTTCGGTGATCGCCTTCGGCCGCGATCCTTTCTTCGCGCCCTGGACCGACACAGCTCAAATCAATTACGCCCAATCGTCCGGTCGCAATGCGATGCTCGGAACATTGCTGGAAATCGCCAAGCAATGTGACGGCGTACGCTGCGACATGGCCATGTTGATTCTTCCGGATATTTTCAAACGCACGTGGAACGGTTTGCTCGGACAAAATCCGATCGATCGCGATTTCTGGACCGAAGCGATTCAGGCCGTCCAGGAGAAACATCCCAATTTCATTTTTCTCGCTGAATCGTATTGGGATCGCGAAGCTCAATTGCAATCCATAGGCTTCAACTTCACCTATGATAAAATACTGTACGACCGTCTGCTTAAGAATGATTTCAGCGGCGTCCGCGAGCATCTTCGCAGCAACTTGACGTTCCAGAAAAAATGCGCGCGCTTCGTGGAAAATCACGACGAAAAACGCGCCGCGCAAGCGTTCGGCGCCTCGCGCTCCATCTGCGCCGCAGTCGCCACTCTCTTCTCGCCCGGAATGCGTTTTATCTATGAGGGACAACTCGAAGGCCGCTGCGTGAAACTCCCCGTCCAAATCGGTCGCCGCCCCGACGAACGCGAGAACGCTGAAATCGAAATGGCCTACGAACGCATTCTCAGCTCGCTCCGTGACCCGATCTTTCAAACCGGCACGTTCGCGGTGATCGACGTCCACGAAAACGGCTACGGCGACCGTTCAAACGAAACGCTCATCGCGTTCCAATGGACACCGATGCCCTCCCCCGTCCGCTCGCGCAAGATCGGCTATCTGATCATTGTCAACCTCGGCGGCAGCCGCTCCTACAGTCGAATCCCGCTTTCGCGCGATCTGTTTTCGGAAGGCAAGTCATACGTCTTCGACGACCGCTTCGCTAACAAACGCTACGACCGCGACGGCGCTGAACTCCTCTATCCCGGATTGTACATCGCCCTCGAAGCCTTCCAACCGCACGTCTTCGAGATCAGCGAAAAGGCCTGAGTATGCGTCCCGCCTACTGCGCCCGCATCAACGGGAACAAGATGACGTCGCGAATCGAATCGACGCCCGCCAGCAGCATCACAACCCGATCAACGCCGATGCCCAATCCCCCAGCAGGCGGCATCCCGTGCTCCAGCGCAGTGACGAAGTCCTCGTCCACCGCCATGCTCGGATCGTACAGCTTATCGATCTGTTCGAGATGGAACGCAGCGCGTTTTTCCGGAATGCCTTTCGCCACCAGCAGTCCCCGAATTTCAGCAATGACAGCAGCCGCTTCCGGCTCTTTGTCCGAATGCCAACTCGGATTCGCATGGATGCTTGCCAACAGCGTCGACGCTCGGTCGCCCAATTTCGAATGCGCCGTCTTGACGTCTTCGACGAACTCGCTGAGAAACGTAATCCACGACACGCGCAGTTGCGCCAACAGTCGACTGCGCTGTTCCAGCGGGTCGTTCAATTCCGTGTACGAATTTGCGATCTCCATTCCCGCCGCAAACGCTTCGAAACGATCCGCGAGTTTCCCGTCGTTCGGATGCGCCCGGCACAGCGGGCTCATCTCAAGTGGCTGATTGATCACGAAACACGCGTCCTGCAAATGCGGTTCGCAGAAGTGGCTGAACACGCCGTCAATTTTATCCACGAGCGACAACCCTTCCGGATTGACCTTGATTTCGCGCAACTTCGCGTCAAGCCCGGCTGCGTCTTCGTGCGAAACCCCGGCGTGCTGTTTCAACAGTTCGCAATATTCCAAGCGCGGCCACGGTGCCTGGAACTTGATCGGATTGCCGCGCCACGTCACCGTCGTCGCTCCCGTCAACGTCTGAGCCAAATGGCTGACCGAGTTTTCCGTCAGCGCCATCATGTCGCGCAAATCGCCGTACGCCTGGTACAGCTCGACCGTCGTGAACTCCGGATTGTGCCGCGCGTCGATGCCTTCGTTGCGGAAGATGCGGCCCAGTTCGTAGACCTTCTCCAAGCCCCCGACGAGCAGTTTCTTAAGCGGAATTTCCGTCGCGATGCGCAGGTACATTTTCATGTCGAGCGCGTTGAGCCTCGTTTCAAACGGTCGCGCCGCCGCTCCGCCCGGGATCGTCTGGAGCGTCGGCGTTTCCATTTCAAGGAAGCCTTGATCGTCCAGGAATCGGCGCAGGCCCGCGACCGCTTTCGCGCGCAGGATGAACGTCTTGCGCGATTCCGGCGTCGCGATCAAATCAAGGTAGCGCTGCCGATACCGGATTTCTTTGTCGTGCAAACCATGATGTTTGTCCGGCGGCGGAGCAATACACTTTGATAGGATGCGGATGCTCGTCGCCCAAACAGTCGGCTCGCCCTTTTGCGTGAACGCAAGTTTCCCACACACCCCTACAATGTCCCAGAGATCGAGCGTGTCACGCAGCAATCCAAGCGCCTCTTCGTTCAACACCGCGTTCCACAACCCAACTTGAATCGTCCCGGCCTGATCCTGCGCGGTGAGAAAAATCAATTTTTTCGATTGATCCCGGCGCAATGTCACGCGCGCGGCCAGATACACTTCTTCCGTCGCAGTCGTCGGGTCCGTGTGCTGTGTCGGGTCCAGCGCATCGAATTTCTTGCGAATATCCTCGATCGCCATCAACGCTTTGCGACTGCTCGCCGGCGGAAATTTCGCGCCCCACGCCGAACCAAGGCCCAACACCGGGCCGCGCGTTTCATAGACTGCCAGTTTATCAAGACGTTCCTTGCGCAACGCGTCGTAGCTGCTGGAACCCATCGTGGCAGTCGAGTCCGTCGCCGATTCGACGCGCGCTTTGGCGGCGTCGAAGAGCCCCTGAATTTCAACACCGGCTTCGTTGGCGCGCTTGCCGACAGCAGGCTTCTGGTCCTTCGAGACTTCGCCCATGCGTCCGAGCGTCTGCTTCAAGCGCCCGCGCGTGCCGAGAAATTCAATGCGCGCCGCTTCAAGCGTCGCCGCATCCGCCGCCTTTTCAAAAGCCGTTTTCGCATCCACAACCAACGCGTTCAAATCGTCGAGCAAAGCCATTCCAAAACTCCTCGCAAATCAAAAAGCGGCCTGCCCGCCGCATGGAAATGAACCGCCAAGAGTAGGGGAAATTCGCCCCGCGTCAATATAAAGGAAGGGCGAATTCCATCAGCCAAGTCATCAAGATGCAATCGGATCGCCTAGCCAAACGTACTTTCTTTCGGCCTCCGTACCCTTTATTCTATCGCGAGCGTGGCAAGCCGCCGCCGTTGTCCGCGTGATTCATCGAAAGGAATTCTCCGCTTGAACGTAAACGACGCTAAAACAACTATGAAGCACAAACGAACCGTCGCGCTGATTACCGCACTCTTAATCGCCGCGTTCAGTTGGGTTCCAACCGGATTCGCCGAGGACGAAGTCGCCGACCTCCTCGCGCAATCAAAGGCCACACTCGCAGCCCATCGCGACGCACCGGCCTCCGCGCGCGATTACGCGCAATGCATTTACAACCTCGAAAAAGCGCAGGAGCACCTCGAGAAAAAAAACGACTCCTCCTCCGCGCTCGCACAAGAAGTAAACGCCACGTTGTTCTGGGCCAAGCGCTTTTCGAATATCGAAATCTCGAACGAAATTGCAAAACTTCGCGCAGCAGGCGGCGCGCCCAAAATGCCCGCGGCGCCGTTGGCCAAAACCCCCGCTTCCAAGCCCGCAGCGCCAGGCGCCAGCGTTCCCGAAGCGGAGATCATCACCAAAGCGAAAGCTGCGTTTGAAGAGGCCGAGCGATTTTCGCAATCCAAAGCCAGCGATCCCTTCGCGGTTTCGCTGCGCTGGTTCCAGGTGTCGAGCCAGTTTTCTGGAACGGAATACGCCATGTTGGCCCTCGAAAAAGCGCGCGACGCTCAGACGAAATTGGCCGCCGTGAATCCCAGCGCGAAGCAGTCCGCGCTGGCCAAAGAAAAAGAAGAAGTCAAGGCCGCTGTACCGGAGTACGACCTCCTGCGCGAGGGCGAGTTACTCGAGACCGCCGGAAAATTCGATGAAGCGCTTGCCAAATATCTGGAGTCCGTAAAACTCAAAGACACCATCCCCGCGAACCGGCACATCGGGCACGTCCATTTTAAATTAGCTCAAAAAGTCGAAGAGAAACTGTTGCCAAAATATCAGACCCTCGACAAGGAATACGCAACCGCGAACAAAGCCGCGTACGAAAATCGTGGCGGGAATATCTTCTTCAATTCGCACAATCCGCAGTGGGTCGCCGCGCAAAAGAAACTCGATGATCTGCGGAAGGAAGCGGACGGCATCACGCTTCACGCCGCCTCAGCGCAAGCCAGCTTCGACAAAATTATCAAACTCGCGCCCGAGCACAAAGACTTCGACGCCGCAGCCTATTCCGCCGTCAGTATGTCCCGCCGCCCCACGCTGAAACTGACCGCGCGATCATACATCAAAGAGTTCCTGAAGAACTACACCCCAGCCGACGGCTTCGAACAGGTGACCTACGAGTATTGCAAATCAGAATTCGAACGCCTCGGAAAATAATCGTCTCCGCCCCCCATCGCAGCACTACGAAATGCCCATCGCCTTCTTCGCCCAATTCAATTCGCGCGCGATGCCTTCCCGAATATCGACGGTTCCGCTCGTCCCGACAACGGACCGCGCGGCGGCATTGCCGGTTTGGGCCAGACCGGCGAGCACATTCCACGTGTACGTTTCGGCGATGTAATTATCCGTTAGATTTTCCTGGATCGAATACGCGATCGCGGGCACAGCGCTGTCGCGCGTGGTCGTCAAGGCGCCGGTCAAATCGGCGAACAACGGCACGTGGAAATGGCAGCGCAATTCGACGAAATCGGCGAGCGTTTTGCCTTTGAGCTTCTTCGGATTCCAAAGGTGCGGAAGGTCTTCGTACCGGACGATTTCGCCACTGTGCGTTTTGCCGATAACCTGATGCAGGTAGCGCGGTTCGTCCAGTGCTTTCAATTGTTCGAGCGCACCGGGGTTCGTCGCCGGTTCGGCGAGTTTCAGCGCGGCGGAAATATGCAGTCCGCTAAGCGTCACGCCGGCCGCTTTCAAGCGCTTCAATTCTTCCACAGGATCTTCGAATTCAACCGCCTGATGGCACAGATCCATGTTGATCGTCACGAAGCGCCGCGCAATCGCTTCGGCCTGATCCCGATTGATGCCCAACTGCGACGGAAATTTCGCGCGGGCTTCTCCCAGGATTGTGTGGAAGTAGCGAATGAATTCAGGAATCGTTTCGCCCGTCGTGTAGGGTTCGGGTTCCAATCCGAGCTGCACCGTCCGACCGGTCAGCTGTTCCAGCCGCAGCAATTCCCTGACGCATTCGGTGATGAAATGCGCGGCTTGCGTGCGGACTTCGTCGCTGTCCGGATACAGTCCATTGAAGACACCCGACGGAACACTGATCGCAGCCACTTTTCGATCCACGTCCGGGCGCGCCATGAAATGCGTGAGGACCTTCGCAATCTTCAAGCTGTAGAGCCCCCGACCGCCGTCGGTCCACGGCGGCGAATAAACCTGCTCCTTCACGCGCGGCGCGTGAAAATCGCGAATGGGAAACGCGTTGATCGAGACAACGTCCATCTTCGTTTCGTCGAGCATGTTCAAAAACGAAGCGCATGCCGGCGAAGGTGCCGCTTTCAAAATGTCGTCGTTGACAAACGAATTGCTGGGCAGCGGCGCATGAGCGAGCAGCTCATCGGCTTGTTTGATTCCGATACGCAAATTCGTCGCCGCCACGCGATCACCAAAAGCAACGCGCGAAATCGGCGCAACATACTCGCGAACCGAGCGCTCAAGATCGGCCAGCGATTCAGCGGGATGAACGTTCGTGGAATACGAAAGGTGAACAGTGTTTTTCATGGCATTTCCAGTCCCAAGCGGTAGAAGTCCGCACGTCCACACCGCCTACTTTAACTGCAGCACTTTGTCCATGCGTGCAGCCACGTCGGTCAAGACAGCACGATCGCCGCCACCGAATTCGGCCGTGGCCCAGCCGCTGTAACCGATGTCGTTCAGTGCTTTCACGATCGACGGCCAATCGATGCCGCCCTCATCTCCGAGTTTCCAATTGAAGCCCTTCCCCTTCCCGGTGTCCGCCGCTACCTTCTTGTTGAATTCCTTGATGTGCAGCTTCAGGATGCGTTTTCCGAGGATGCGGATCCATTGCTCGGGGTAGCCGATCGCCGCGACGTTGCCGCAATCGAAATGCGCCCCGATCCACGGACTTTCAAACTCGTCGATGAAGCGCGCCATCTCAAGCGGGCTGAGCAGAAAATCGTTCCAGACATTTTCGACAGCAATTTTTACGCCCAGTTCTTGCGCGACCGGAATCATCTGCTTGATGCCCTCGTGCGCGCGTTTGTAGGCTTCATCGTACGGAATCTGTTTGTTGCAGACGCCCGGAACAAAGAGGACGCTGGTCGTCCCGAAGAACTTCGCGTCTTCCATGGCCAGCTTGAGATTCTTCAGGCAGGTCGCTCGTGTTTCTTCCTTGGCGCTGGTAATGGGTGTCGCCCAATCGCTGCCGCTTAGAATCTCCGAAACTTCGAGTTTGGCATCGTCAATCGCTTTCTTCAGCGCCTCGCGATCTTTGATCCCGGGGCTGACCAATTCAACGCCGTCAAATCCCAATTCGCGCAGCATCTTCATCCGGTCGCCCAGCGGCAAGGCCTTTTCGCCGACCATCCCCATCCCCACAGCCTTCTTCATCTTGCCTCCTTTTTCATCCGCCAATACGTGCGGCGATTGAATCGCAGAGACCACTGCAGCGGCAATTCCCGCCGTCTTCAAAAACGAACGACGATCAATCGAATCACTCATCATAAATCTCCCAATGTTCATACACTTCTTCGCGAGCATAGCCGTTCCCCTTTCCTGTTGGGGAGAGGGCCGACGCATGCCCCCCAGTTCGAAAAGGGCTGCGCGGGGTGAGGGGAGAGCGTGCGGCTTTAGTTGCGCGCGCGTAAATAGTTTGCTGTTTGAAATTTCAAGTGCGGTTCCTCGCAGCACCACGTTTTACTCATTCAAAACGCAATCCCCAAATTTTTATCCGCATCTCCTCGGGTGACTTTCATAATTCCAATTTATGCCGCCAGCCAAACGGATCGGCGGCAAGACCAAATTGGATGTCCATCAGTCGCTGACGCAATTGCATCGTCAATTCTCCGGCGCGAGTGCCGTCGTTTCGATACAGCGTTTCGCCACGATGCAGAATTTCTCGGATCGGCGTAATGACCGCTGCCGTTCCGCATGCGAACGCTTCTTTCAGCATGCCTGATTTTTGCGCGGCAATCAATTCATCAGTCGGTATCGCGCGCTCTTCGACGTTGCGCCCCATCGAACGCGCGAGTTCGATCAACGACCCGCGCGTGACGCCGGCAAGGATGGACCCGCTGTCCGTGGATGGCGTGATCAACGTGTCCCCGAGCACGAACATGATGTTCATGCCGCCCATTTCTTCGATGTAGCGATGTTCCTTCGCGTCGAGCCACAGGACTTGGTCGAAGCCTTCTTTCGCGGCTCGCCCTTGCGCGGCCAGCGACGCAGCATAGTTTCCGCCGCATTTCGCAGCACCCGTTCCTCCAGGAGCCGCGCGGATGTATTCGGTCTCCGTCCGCAAGCGCACTCCGCGCGGATCGCCACCGCCGAAATAATCGCCGACCACACACACGATCGTACAGAACGTATACGTCGCGGACGGATTGACCCGTATGACCGCGTCAGTGCCAAACATGAACGGCCGGAGATAGAGCGTCTCCGGTCGCTCCGGAATCTGCTTCTGATCGGTCTTCAGCAACGCGCAGATATCGCTG
>JANXLS010000175.1 GCA_025355035.1 Planctomycetota bacterium
ACGCAGCAGCATGTTTTTGTCGTGCAAATCATTGCCTGCAAAGATAAACTTGTCCATGGCCAGTTGCTCCTGTGAAAAAGATTGAAAAAGTGTTCACTCGCTATGCACACTTTCCGAACTTTTCTCATTCGAGACAACTGGTTTTTTTATTGCAACCCAAACTCCATGGTAACTGTTGGGGAGAGGGCCGGCACATGCTCCCCGTTCGGAAAGCGGTGCGCGGGGTGGTGGAGAGCCTGCGACTTGAGCTGTGCGCGTTCGCGCTTCTTCCGTTCTATTTCTTGCCATTCGGCGACCACTCCGCTTTCCCCGGATTCGCACCCGTGAACGCACACGTATCCGCAAACACCTTCTGCGCGCGTTCCAATTGCCCCCGCATCTCCTTCAATTTTTCCGCAAACTCCGGCTTCCCCGCAAGATCATTCTTTTCGTCAGGATCGTTTTGTAGATCAAAAAGCTGCGACGTCGCAATCTGCGGATAGCGAATAAACTTCCACCGCTCATCGCGAACCGCACGCTGAACATTCTTGTACGCGCTGAAGATCCCATCGCGAATAGTCTGCGCCTTCCCCATGAGAATCGGCGCAAAGCTGATCCCTTCGCTCCCTTCCGGAGCCTTCACGTTCGCCATTTCTCCCAACGTCGGGAACACGTCCAGCAGATACACAAACGCGTCACTTTTTTTCTCCGCCGAAATGCCTGGCCCGGCCACGATCAGCGGCACACGCACCGAATCTTCATACAGATTCTGTTTCCCCATCAACCCGTGGCTCCCGATGGCAAGCCCCTGGTCCGCCGAGAACACGATAATCGTATTCGTATCCTGGCCGCTCTCCTTCAGCTCCGCAAAAATCCGCCCCATCTGAGCGTCCATGAATGTGATGCACGCGTAATAATCCGCGAGGTGTTGCCGGATCGCCTCCGGCTTGCGCGGCCACGCTTCCAGCTTCTCGTCGCGCACCCTCATCTCGCCGTTGTCGATCGGATGCTGCGGCAGGTAATTCGACGGCAATGGCGGCATCGCCGCGTTGTATTTCGCGTGATATTCTTTCGGCGCAATGCGCGGATCGTGCGGCGTGTCCATCGCGACGTACGCCAGAAACGGTTTGTCCCTTTTGCGCGTCTTCAGAAAATCGACGACGCCATCCGCGATTAATTCCACCGCGTGTTTGTCTTTTTCGTGAACGCGTTTTTCCAGTTTGTGTTCCGCCGAAATGTCGCGCAATTCGATCGAATACGGATCGCCCATCCCGCCCATGAAAATCGCGCGCCCCGTTTGGAACGACTTCAGCAGCGACTCCGCTCCGTTGTGCCATTTGCCCGTCGCGTACGTTTCGTACCCGCTCGTCCCAAATGCCTCCGGCCACGTCCCTTGGTCGTGCATGTTCTCGTTGATCCGAAAAACGCTTCGCCCCGTCATCAGCATCGCGCGCGAGGGCACGCACACCGCCCCTTGCATTCCGCCCATGTAATAGGCCCGCGTGAACGCCGTTCCCCTGTGTACGAGTGTGTCCAGATTCGGCGTCTCGATCGCCTCATTCCCCAACGCGTGAATCGTATCCGCGCGTTGGTCGTCACTGAAGACAAAGAGAATGTTCGGTCTTTTTTCCCGCGCTTCGGCCGCGAGCGCACCGTTGAATGCTGCAGAAAATGCGAGCAGCGCGATCAGAATTTTTTTCATAGTCCCATGTATTTTCAACGGGCCCACGCCCATTTGCTCACACTCGATCTTGCACCTCAAAACTGATCCGCCGACGGCGGTTTCACCGGCTGAACCGGCGCTCCCGGCAACGCCGGTTTCACCGGCTTCGCTTGCGCAGCCGGAACAACCGGAGTCGGAGGCGTCGGCAACGGAGCCATCGCCCGCACTCCAGCCGCGGGAGGCTTCACAACATTTCCGTTTTGCTGAACACCTGCCGCTGGCTGCACCACCGTTTTGACGAGCGGTCGAATCACCACCGAATTGTTCATCGCCGGGTCCGTCAGCGACGACAGCCGTCCCAGCTTCGATTGCAATCGCCGCGTCACCTGCCCGTTCGCAAGATTGTTCGCCGGGGCATTCAGATCCATCTCGAGATTCGCGGCCACAAGGTTCAAAATCGCCCAGAAGCCTTCCGATTGGGTCAGCGGCTTCAGCTTGTTGTCGTTGTAAATCGCAATCGACCACGCGTTGAAATCCACCTCCAACCGCGCCCCTTCAATCGCCGCCGCATAACCGGTGGCCGTCTGAAGCGGCTGCACACCGAACCGCTGCGATACCGCCGCGCGCAGGTTGTTAAAGACCGCGTCGCGATCCGCAGCGCCAATCGCATTGACAGTTCCCGGAATCTTCGCGGTCATCGTTCGCGTCGCTGGCGCTGTCTGCAAATTCGCCGGGATCGAAATCGGTATCGGTTGCTGAATCTGCGACTGCGGAACGCTCGTCGTATCCTCCGGCCTGAACTGCGCAATGGGTCCCATCGGCCGGATCACCGGGGCGGGGGAGTACTTCGTCGGCAGCGTCCGGATCTCCGGCACCACCTTCGCGCGCTGCTCATACTCCGACTGCATGTAGAAGCCGTAGACGCCGGCCGCGCCGACCATCAGGACTGCAAGCAAAATGGGCCAATGACTGTTCATATTTTATTCACCTCTCGTAGTGGACTCACACCCGTTATACACCCCACAACGTTCGAGTCGGTCACTTTTGGGTCGGCGGCGGTATCGTCACGTCCAACGATTTTATATTCGGAAGCGACAGGAACGACTTCGATTTATCCACAGCCGCCGTGTTCCCCACACCGATCAACTGCATCTTTTCCGGATCTAAATACTGCTTCGCCACCCGATTCACATCGTCCACTGTCACGCGCTGAATGCCGGCCATCAGCTTCTCAGCGAAGTCCATCGGGTACCCATAAAATTCGTACGACATCTGCCGTCCGATGATCTTCGAAGGCGAATCGAAATTGAAGACGAACGAATTCATAATGCTCTGCTTGGCTTCAACCAGTTCCGTTTCCGTCACACCCTTGTCGCGCAATTTCACAATCTCTTCGCGGATCGCTTCGACCGTCTCCAGCGCCTGTTCGTTGCGCGTCAACGCGTGGCAATAAAACAGCCCCGGCCGGTTGTAATAAATCTGCGCCGCGCCCCCGACGGAATACGCCAGCCCTTTTTTCGTGCGCACTTCCGTAAACATCCGCGCCGCCATTCCACCCGCCAAAATTTCATTCATCATCTGTATCGCCGCATAGTCGGGATTGCTCCGCAGCATGTCCACAACATGCCCCATCATGATCGTCGTCTGATTCAACTTCGGACGTTCGACGAACAAATTGCGCGCTTCATGCGCCGTCGGAATCGGCGCGATCGTCGGCAGCGGCACATCGTGCTTGGGCCACGCTTCAAACTTTGCTTTCAACTTCGCCAGCATCTCGTCCTTTTTAAAATCCCCAACCACGCCGACAATGAACAGGTTCGGATGATAAATCTTCGCGTGATAGTCCTGCAGCGCCTTGCGATTGATCTTCTCCAGGCTCGCGTATTCCACGACCTTCGAATACGGGCTGTCTTTTCCATACAAATACTTCTTGAATTCGCGCCCCGCAATTCCTCCCGGCGCATCGTTGCGTTTGGAAATTCCCGCCCGCGCATGCGCCAGATACAGATCGACTTTCTCTTCCGGAAATTCCGGATTGCGCAGCACGTCAACCAGAATATCCAGCCCCTTGTCGAAGTCTTCTTTCAGCGCGCTCAACCCCGCAAAGCCCGAATCCGACCCGCCGCCGATACTGATCTCCCCCGCCATGTTCTCCAAAATTTCATCGAGTTTGTCGCCCGGATACGTCTTGCTCCCGCCCGATCGCATGATCGAAGCCGTCGCCGAATTGATCCCCGTCATGTCAGCCGGCTCATGCAGATCCCCCGCTCGAATCGTCATCGAAAAATCGACGATCGGCAGTTCGTGATCTTCCAACAAAAATACAACCATCCCGTTCGACAACTCGTACCGAGTCGCCACCGGCGCATTGAACTTTTTCAGTTCAACCGGTTGCACATCCTTCCAAATTTTAAACGGCTGAACCACCCCACCATTCGCTTCCGGTTCAGCCGCCGCAGAAAGGTTCGCGACCGAAAGTGCGATCAAAATCAGTACGATCAGAATTAAATTCTTCATGCAGACTCCAACCAAGTTTTACAGCTACAGAAGTAGATCAAACCCTCCTAACTTATACACCAACACCCTCAGAGCAAGCACACTTTAAAGTCCCCACCTCTGCTGGCTGTATGACACTTCCCCCAATCTGTTTTTTGTAAACTCCGAAGGAGTTATGGAGCAAAGCCCAGGGATACACTCACCTCTGAATATCATTCGTAGCTCCCGCGCAACTCCACGAAAACCCCATCCATCGCCGTTCCAACTTTGAACTTTAAACTTTGAACTTTGAACCGCCCTTAATCCGCCCCATGCCTCCCCACCACAACCCCACCCTCCATCTTATACGGTTCAAACGCCATAATCGCCGC
>JANXLS010000184.1 GCA_025355035.1 Planctomycetota bacterium
CGCTGACGTTGAAAGCTGCGCGTTCCTCTACGAAAAAGCGGCTCGGCGTTTTGTTCCAACCGCACCGCTATTCGCGAACGTCCGCGCTGATGCAGGAATTCTCGACGTGTTTCCACGATGCGGACGCGGTCTTTCTTCTGCCGATTTACGCAGCGAGCGAAGATCCGATCGAAGGCGTCGATCATTTCGCATTGATGAACGCAATCCGCGCGACAGGGCATCCGAACGTGCGGGCGTTTGATAGTCGCGAAAAGGCGATTGCGTCGATTCAAAAATGGTGCCGTGCGGGCGACACGATTGTGACACAAGGTGCGGGCGATGTAACGAGGGCGTCGAATGAACTGGTTTCAGGGTTTTGAAAACTGCGTTCGGCAGAACGTTTCGTTGGCCTCGATGACGACGTACAAAGTCGGAGGCCCCGCTGAATTCTTTGCCGAACCCGAAGACGTCGAAACGCTCGGAGCCTTGCTTCGCCGCGCGTGCACTGAACGGATCGACGTCCGTTTGTTGGGCCATGGAACAAATCTGCTTGTCGCCGACGCAGGCGTCCCCGGACTTGTGATTCGCCTCCCCAAGAGCGGCTTCGCAAAAGCCGAGAACGATGGTTTGCGTGTCCGCATCGGAGCGGGTCACAGCTTGCCCGGATTGGTGAAGTGGAGTGTTTCGAAAGGCATGTCGGGCCTGGAGTGTTTGCAGGGAGTGCCCGGAACCGTGGGTGCCGCATTGCGCATGAACGCCGGAGGAAAACACGGCGAAATAGGAACACGAGTGCGACGTGTAAACGGCTTCGAAAAAGACGGTTCGCCCTTCAGCTTCAATGTCCGGGATTGCGGATTCGTCTATCGAAATTCAGCGCTCGGCAGTCGGATTGTGATGGACTGCGAAATGGAATTGGAAGCTGGCGATTTTGAGCGAAGCAAGCAAACGCTCACCGACATTCTCAGCGAAAAATGCCGAACGCAACCGATGAACGCGCGTTCCGCTGGCTGCGTATTCAAGAATCCGAAGATTCTCGGAGTGCCACCGGCCGGCCGCTTGATTGACGAAATGGGATTGAAAAGCGCGCGCGTCGGAGGGGCCTTCGTTTCAGCGAAACATGCGAATTTCCTGGTTTGCGAAAACGGTGCGACGGCGCGCGATTTGGTCGAATTGATTCGGCTCATTCGAACGCGCGCACTGAATGAACGCGGCGTGAAATTGGAATTGGAAGTTGAAGCGTGGGGATTTCCGGCGGGTGCGTTGAACGCGGTTGCGTGAAAAAAATGCGAGCAAAAACTCGCGCTGCGAAAAAGGAGTGGCACGAATGAAATCATCGAACCATGACATTCTCAAAGGCCTCACCATCGGAGTTCTCTATGGTGGCCCTTCGTCCGAACACGATGTCTCGATTGAATCCGGGGAGAACGCCGCGAAGGCCTTGGAGAGCGCAGGACACCAAGTTCATCGCGTTCTGCTTGACGGTTCGTTCAACGTTCGCGATGCGCGCTCGCTTGGAATCGACGTCGCGCTGATCGCCCTCCACGGCGAATTCGGTGAAGACGGACGCATACAAAGCATTCTCGAGGAAGCCGACATTCCCTACACAGGAAGC
>JANXLS010000187.1 GCA_025355035.1 Planctomycetota bacterium
TATTCAACGCACTCGAAACGGCCGGCAACAAACCGGTCAATACCGCGCCCTTACCAGTCTTGGCGTTGTATGCGGCGGCGACGATTCCTGCCTTCGTCGGATCACCTTTTGTCGTGGACTTAAACACGTCGCCATTTGCAGTTGTGGCGATCGAGCTGAAGAAGTCTGTCCCGATTCCGATCGTCGTTTGAGCGGTGGTACCGAGGTTGGCCAACTTTTGACCGTTCGGCGCCAGCGAAATGTAGGTAATTTTCCACGCGTCTCCGGTTTCTGCCTTGTCGTCTTTTCCAGTGACGGATGTGATGAAGAATGCACCTCCGAGATTGTTCGGACCGAACTTGTATTCGAGGTCGAACTTGCTGCTCTTGGCCTTGACCGAAAACCGCACCAATTCAGCACTCTGATACAACGGCTTCGCGGGAGCATTGATGTCGCCCACTGTCACGGACATCGAGAGAATCTTCACAGCATTGGCGAGCTCCGAGTTCGTGATGATCGAGCCAGCCTTGCCGAACGAATCACTCTTCACCGAAATCATGATGACTCCGCTCGAATTAATCGACGCAGTCATGGACGGTGTCCCCGTGGTCGAACCCTTGCCACCGGTCAACGTCACGGACGGCGACAGGTAGTTTCCGATTGCGAGCGTCACTGGCAGACCATCAAGATCCGAAACGCTTTTACCGCCCAGATTGATGACGCCCGTGTACGTGATGGTATCTTTACCGGAATTGACCGTGTCGCCCTTAATGGACGCTTTGGTCGAAAAGATGTCGCTGCTAATGCGTGTTGCGGGATCGATGTTGAACGTGAGCGTCTGTCCGACGGACTTCGTGTCGCGGGAGCGTGCATGGAATCCCTTGCTATCGACGACGTCGACAGTGAGCGCATACGCACCGGCCGCCAGTGGGCGACCGCGCACTTCACCGTTGTTTTTGTTCACAAACAGACCGGCGGCGTCGAGCGTGGTTGCCGTTCCGTTGATCGTCAAGCCGGTCACCGTATACGTGTACGGAGCGGCACCGTTGTTGACCTCGGCACGATCATAGTAGCGATTGAATTGAACGCCGCTGTTCAACGTGCTCTGGGCAAACTTGAATGTGCTTGGATCGGCAAAGGTGAGGCGGAACTTTTCAGTGTGAGTGCTGGGATTCGTGCCGCGACTATCAGCAACCGTGACGTCGAAGCGCAGCGTCGAACCGGGTGTCGCGGTACCTTTGTTGTCGCCGATTTTTCCGCTTAAACGACCGTTCAGGAACACGGCTGCCGTTGAATTGCCGGGATTAATCGAGGGAATCGCGTTCTCTGCTTCTTGAAGCGTTGTCGCGCCGGCGAATAACATGCCGCCCGAGCCGTCCGGGTTGACGGTCGTGTTGCGGTCGGAACTGAAACGATAGGGCGAGAAACCGCCGCGTGCGCGGATATGCCGAACAATTCCGCTGCCAACGGCAACGTCACCGAGATCACGGTCGGTCGAGCCGTTCGTGAACGGATTGGTAAAAGTTAGCGGTTGGCGCGGGTTCGTTCCAGCCGCTCGCGATTCGACGCCAACATCGTCTGTTGTTGAACTGGTTGCCACAGCGTATGAAAATCCGAGCAACGCTGCACAAAATCCGATCAAAACCGAACAATAAGTTCGGTTGAATGCTTTGAGCATGGCCTTCTCCTAGAAAAAAAAGTGACTGAAATCCTTCTTGATAATCGTCTCTATGTGCCATTCTCGCAAGAATGGTTTATTTCTATTTACGAAAGATGGATTAAATGTAACCCTTGCGGAAGAACAACGACATTTTCGCTCAAAAAAAGCCCGGCCCTTACGGTGCCGGACAACTCATTTCAGCGGTTTTATGCTATGTCTATTCATCCGAATTGATTTACTCGATCACAACTTTTCCGCCCTGCGGCATAAAGTCGTAAACTTCTTCGACGTCTTCGTTATGCATACGCACACAGCCTTTGCTTTCGCGGCCGGGAACGCTTTCAGGAAGGGCAGTGCCGTGCACGCCGAGGCCCGCTCCATTTGAGCCGACCGTGTTGGCCATGCCCATCCAGCGTGTGCCGAGAATATTTTTTGAGTCGCCGTAGGGTACCTTCTTGCCTTCATAGTACCAATCCGGGTTGATCAGTTTGTTCTCGACGATGTATGAACCCTTCGGCGTCGCGTTGCCCGGGCCGATTCCTACGGGGTAGCGCTTGATAAAGACGCCGTCGATGTAAAGCGTGCCGATCAACCTATCTGTGTTCACGACGAGCGACACGTCGCCGGGAAGCATCTTCAGATTCTGACCGACGCGGACCGAGAGTTTGTCGTTGAGGTGGTTAATGCGTTTGATCTGGCCCTGCGTGACTTTGCTTTTCTTCGCGATCTTTTCGACGACTTCGCCCGGTTCGACTTTATGGAACTCGGCATGCGGTTCCGAGCAGGCACACTTCGGGTCGAGAATCAATTTGGCGGTCAAGTCGTTTAGGCGCGTGAGACAATTCACTTCCTGAGGGAGTGGCAAGCGGCCGGTATCGAGCGCTTTCTGATAAAGGGCGCGGGCGCGTTCGAGTTGTGCTGGGACGCCTTTGGCGGACTCTTCAATCTTCTTGGCCTGCTCGTAATGGTCGCCCGCGTCGATGGACGCCTCGGCGCTACGCGCGGCTTCGACGGGCGTCTTGCCCGCCGGTTCGGCGCTGGCATGCGGCTCGACCCGTGTCACTGATAATTTTGGATTGAGTTCGACGGCTTCAACACTGAACTCCTCGATGACCGGTGCCAAGTGTTGCTTCGTTGCGGCTGTTGGCGCTCTGGCATCGGGCTTCGCGGCGGTCTCGACGACACTCGCTGGAGCGGCGACGGCCGACGCGTTGACGACGCCGGCGTTCTTGCGGACGACAACGGCCCATGCAGCCAGCGCGACGACGGCTGCGGCACATCCGACTATCGCGATTGTTTTGGAGTTGCTTTTTTTCGATGGCTGCGGTTGTTTGCCCAAGACTCTGGCGACGATTTGATCGTCCTTGAAAACGCCCATGTGTAACGCTCCACACTTTTCAGCGCGCACACGGAGTTTGTCCATCTCCCCCTGAAATGGATCAAACCCGACAGCTTTGCGCACTGAAACTGACTGTGTGATGATCGGCAGTTCTTCACGCGTTCTGAAGGAATTTGAGGTAATTATCGGACACGATAAGGGATTCGGCGCCGGGATCTATTCGATGGTCAAGGCGAGCGTGCGGATGATGTTGCCAGTTGCCGTGGCGCGGCGGATTTCAATGGGGATTTGATCGCCGGGCCGTTTGGTAAGAATCGACTGCTGCCAGTTTGCGACGGGCTGCTTGCCGCTGATCTTGAGGATCACGTCGTCTTTCTGCAAGCCGCTTCGGTCCGCGGGGCTTCCCGGGATCACCGTCTTGAGAAGCAGACCGTCGCCTGCTCGTGACGGGACGACCTGGATTCCCAACGATTCGATAAACGCCGGCGCAGGCGGAAGCGGCATGCGCGGCAATTTGAATTTGATCTCGACTTCTTTTCCGCCGCGCAGCACGACCAGTTTGACCGGCGTGTTTTCCGGGTAGCTTTGAATGATGCCGCGCAAGCGCCAGTAATTGAGCACCGGTTTGTCGTCGACGCGCAGCACTTTGTCGCCACGGCGAAAATCGAGAAGCTCGGCGTCGCTGGCGGGCTCGATCGACTCGACGACGGCGGCTTGAATGTCGTCGATGCTGCCTTGCGTAAAGAGGGCGCCGTCCGGCAGCGCGCCATGGTAGACGTACTTGCCGTTGGCGGCCTTGAGCAGCGGAATGAAACGGACGATCTGGTCGATTGGAATGGCGTAGCCGATACCGGTATTGGCTTTCGCCAGGAAGCGCGACATGATCTGGCCGGTGATGCCGATGAGTTTTCCATCCAGCGTCACGAGCGGCCCGCCGCTGTTGCCGGGATTAATCGCCGCGTCCGTTTGGATGGCGTCGCAGTAATTCTGTTGGAACCGATGCAGTGCGCTGATCGTTCCGAGACTCACCGACGGTGGACCGTCCAGCGGGTCGGCAAGCTTGAAGGGATCGCCAATGGTCAGACATTGCTGGCCGACTTTCAGCGATTGAATGTCGCCGAACTCGACGTATGGAACATTGCTGGCTCCGCGCGCTTTCAGCAGGCACAAATCCCCGACGGGATCGGTGCCGACAAGATCGCAGACGAAGAATTTTCCGGTGCCATAAATACGGACCGTCCATTGGCGGCTTTCGCCCGCCACGTGGTGATTCGACAGGATGTAGCCGTCGGGACTGATCACAATTCCCGAGCCGCCGCCGATGAAGGCAAAAGCATTCGATGCGCGTTGAATGACGCCGGTCAATTCCGATTCCACGCGCAGCGCAATGTCCAGTGATGCCGTGTCCGCGTCGGATGCCGCGTGCAGCGTCCCGACGCAACACGCGCACACAACAAGGAGCAGAGTGCGGGGCAGCATCCGGGTAAACACAGTACGAAAATCTGATAAGAACGACATAGCACCTAAACCATTCAACAAGGTAAACTCCGCGCAGCCGAAATCAAGTTATTCGCCATCATTTCCGTCTCCATCTTCGTTCCACAACTTGCACATACGTGCAATCCTTTGCCTCCCGTATTCAACTGATCTTTTTGCTTCCCATTTCCCTCTGCGTCATCGTTCCCAAACATGCACATATGTGCATTCTTCCTTCACCATACCCACTCATCTCCGTTTCACAACTGTTTCAAAACTTGCACAATGTGTGCTTAATTTCATATTTTCGATATATTTCAAACCCATTCTAAAAATGCACATCACCCTC
>JANXLS010000192.1 GCA_025355035.1 Planctomycetota bacterium
CAATGATGCGACGGATGTGCGGACGGTGCAGAATGCGATCGGCTTTGCGGAGCGCGGCGGGAAGGTCGCGAGCATGTGGACGGCTCCGAAGTCGACGGGTGAAAAGTTCGAAGCGCCGGCGGATTATGCGGCGGTGAGCGAAGAGGCTTTTGCGGATGTGGTGAGTGACGATTTTTACGGCGTGGAGATCGAAGATCATGGCGATGAAACCGGATCCGGATCAGGAGACGTTGACGTTGCGCTTCACGCGATCTCAGGCTGCGAATCTGCGCCAGTTGTTGACGAGTTGTCTGGATCGGGAACGTGCGACGATACCTGTGGAAATGAAAGTGATTATTTGCCGGAAACAGCGGAATGCTCCGGCGGAGTGGTATCTGCAGTTCCGGGATTAGAGGCTGCTGACGCAGCTGTGCGCGCGAAACGGCAGCGCGATTTGGATATTGGGCGGGATTGGTTGAATACTGTTTATCCGGGCAAGCTAAATGACGTGAAGGGGCGCAACGGGATTGAGCGGGATGATGCGGTGATGGCGTTGTTGTTTGATTTGGCGCGGTATATGTCAGGTGCAAATCCGGCGACGTTGGACCGCATTCGCGACCAGGTGACGGATGAGCTCGAGGTAACTAAGCGAGCTTATGATTTGATGTTTCGCCAAGCACGTGCGCAGCAGGTCAGGGAGCATGGTATGTCGAGTGACGGTGATGATTCGGATTGGACGAGTTTTGCAAAGAAGTATGTGGATAGCTGGGGCGGTGACATGGCTATTGTTCGCTGGAAGATGTTTTGGTACGAATGGCGACCGGGCTACGGATGTTATAAGCAGCACGAAGACGAATGGATGAGGGCGCAAGTCGTTCCATTTTTAAAAACAAATGGAGTATTAGTTACGACGACAAGTATCAGCAACTTTCTCGAATCTTTTCGCGCACTTGTCTATATCGATCCGAAGATTGAAGCACCTTGCTGGATTAAAAATATTGATGGCGACGTGCGGCGCGAGGGCGGGATTTATGTTTCGATGCAGAATGGTATTTTGGACATTGAGAACGTGCGGCGGGTTGAAGGTGACATTTTGGAGCACCGGCCGATGGTGCCTCATACACCTGATTACTTCACGTTGAATTCATTGCCTTATGCGTTTGATCCGGTCGCGACCTGCCCGCGGTTCGGAGATGCTTTGCAGCAATGGCAGCCTCGGAACGAGCGTGATCCGGACGGCGTGCGATTGCGGCTGTTGCAAGATTGGGCGGGATACATTTTCATGCCGGGGCAGCGCGAGCAGGTATTTCTTTTGTTTGTCGGACCTGGTGGAGATGGAAAATCGCAGCTTTTGTTGATCATGAGAGCGCTGGCGGGCGACGAGAATACATCGGCCGTGGGGCTGGAAGGTTTCGATCCGCG
>JANXLS010000198.1 GCA_025355035.1 Planctomycetota bacterium
ACTATGACTTCGACCTGCACGGTCTGCGGATCGAGACGCATCGCCAGTCCGGGCGGAACGCGGGCCCAGACGTCGATCGTTTGGACGAGCGTCGCTTTGCTGGGATCGATCGGGATGGTGATGCGGACTTTTTCATTGCACTGAATTTTAACGATTCGGTCGCCGAGGTCCATGCGATCGGCGATGGTGACTTCAAGTTTCACGTCCTGTTCCGCGCCGCTGAGGTCCACTTCCTCGGTCCATACTTCGGTGATGGCGGCGAGGTCCTCGGTCGAGCCGGTAACGCGCACTTGCTTGGGGAAGGCGGTGGGCTTGCCGACCAGGAACTCGGCTTTGGGTGTGTTGCGAGTTCGGACGCGGACGTTTTTCATTTCGGTCGCTGTCGAGACGAAATCGACGAACGCGCCGTCGGGGTCCTTGGGTTCGACGGCGAGGATCGTGAAGAGATCGGCTTCGACGTCGGAGACGGCAACCGAAACCGCGTTGCGACCCGAATGTGCATTTTCAAGAAACTTGCGCTTGAAATGCAGGTTCTCGCGCGGCCAGAATTCGATCTGACGGCGTGCGCCGCGGACGGTGACTTTGAATTTCGGCAACGAGTTGGCCGCGGCGATTTCGAGCGAATCGGTTTTCGCGATGTCCGACGGTTTCAGCGTCAATTCGTATTCCTTCTGGCTGCTCAATTCACCGTCGATGTAGAACCACATCAGCAGCGCGAGGCCGAGACACAAAAGCTTCAGGCCGGGGTCGTCGATCAGGACGACGCGGAGGATCTGCCCGATCCACGTCAGTGCGATTCTGTAACGGAATTTCATACCCGGCGCTCGCTCCCTAACCCCTCACCCAACTCTCTCCCCAAACGGGAGAAGGGAAATGAAATAAAACTATTGACTGTCCTGCTGGTCGTCCCGCTTCATGAAACGCTCCGAGCCTTCGGCGGAGGCATGAGTGCCTTCGACGGATTCCAAACACAGCTTGCTCAACTGTTTGCGCAATTCATCGGGCGAAAGGCCGTGGAGAAGTTTGCCTTCAACGCCGATGGACATGCGACCGGTTTCTTCGCTGACTGCGATGGTGACGGCATCGCTTTCTTCGGTCAGACCCAACGCGGCGCGATGGCGTGTGCCCATCGACTTCGAGAGTTCCGCATTTTCAGAGAGCGGAAACAAGCAGCCTGCGGCGGCGACGCGGTTGCCGACGATGATCACGCCGGCGTCGTGCAGGATCGTCCCTTTGTGAAAAATGGTTTCGAGCAATTCGCGCGAGATGTCGGCGTTCATGATGGTGCCGCGTTCGACGTATTCGACGAGCGGGACCTGGCGTTGAATGGCAATCAGCGCGCCGCATTTGTTGCCGCTCATGATTTCGCAGGCTTCGACGATTTCGTCGATCGCGGGGGAATCGGCTCGGACAAATTTTCCAATGAAAGGATTGACGACGCCCAAGCGCAGCAATCCGCGGCGAAGTTCAGGTTGGAAAATGATGATGCCGGCGAGAATCGAAAGTGCGGCGAGGCGTTCGAAGACCCATACGATGTGCTCAAGCTGGAACATGCGCGCGGTTACGTAGACGACGCCGATGCCAATAGTCGCGAGAACCAACATGCCGCGCATGACACCCGCTCCGCGCGAGCCGCGCAAAAAGCGCAGAAGCAGGTACAGAACCATCCCCAGCAACACGATCTCAACAATCGCGACTGGGCCGGTAATGGGAGTGCCCTGCATGCGCTTGAAGACTTCGAACATGCGATCAAGCTTCATTCTCTTCTCGTTTCTCCCGAACCGCCAACCTGGCTCGCAACGTGTTTTTCAATTCCCGAATTTTC
>JANXLS010000511.1 GCA_025355035.1 Planctomycetota bacterium
GTCGCGGCCACATCCGTGCTCACGCCCAATCCTGGCAACAACCGCGCCGCTTCCGCGCGAACCGTTTCGTCCGCGTCGGCCAGCGCCTGCAGAATCACTTCCGCTTTTTCGGACGGAATCAACGGCGAAAATGCGAGAATACGCAACGCTTCGATTCGTTCGCTGGCGTGGGCCGATGTGACCAATTTCAAGCGAACGCGCGTCAAGTGGTCGTCGCCAAAAAGTGCGTTCGATGCTTTGGGAGTGGAGTCCGTTTCGCGCGGAGCAGCGATCTTCGCCGCCTGTTGAGTAGCCAGTGGTTGCGCATTCGTCCCGGACCATTCGTCCGCCGATTCGAGTTCGTCTTCGAGACACATGACACGCGTCCCCGCGTCGTCTTCGGAGACGGCCAAAGCAGCATGAACGTCCGATTCCATCGCGAGCGCGTTCACGCGCGACGTGTCGAGTGTCACGGCTTCAAGCAGAACATCGCCGCGAAGCAGCAGCGTTTCAAGCGCTGAGCCCGGCTTGGCCGCTTCGAGCACCGCAACGGTAATCAGCAGCTTTTTTTTCAGCAGTGCCCCGATCCGGGCAAGCAACCGGTTGCTCAGTCCCAGATGCGCGATTTCGTCGGGTTTGGACACACCTTTAATCATGACTTCTGAATGCCGTTGGTTGAGGGATTCCCCGCATAGGGATCGTCCGACTTGCGGTAGAAGATGGCGGCCATCAATATCGAAATCAGATAGATTCCGAGAATCATCCCCGAAAACGCACCCATCGAAATCAAATCATTACCCGGCGAAACAATTGCTCCCAGCACAATCGAACCAAACGTTAGTCCCCTCCAATATTTCAATAGCCATCCGGCCGAAAGCATTCCGAATCGCGCCATGCCCGCCACCAGCAACGGAATTTCCCAAAGCAAGCCGCTCACAACCATCATGGTGATTAAGAGTTCAACACACTTTTCAGCGGTCCAATTGGGGGTCACTTTGAGACGCAGATCAAGCCACAGAAAAAAGTCGAACGTCAGAGGCGCAAGAATGAAATACGCGATCGCAGTTCCGGCGACAAAGAAGAATGCTCCGCCGTAAAGTACCGGCTTGATGGCCCCCTTTTCTTTGTCGTGCAATCCCGGCGAAACAAATGCCCACAATTCGTACACAACAATTGGAGCTGCGATCACCAGGCCGGCCCAGAACCCAAGCCAGATCACCGACAGCATTGAGCCCAGCGGTTCGGTTGTCGTGATGTGAATGATATGCCCATCCGCCGGAGGTTTACCGGCAAGGGAATAAATCTTGACGTATTTCTCGTCGATGATGCGAATGGGTTCCAGCAGGAACGCGTAAACGACTTCGTAGAAGATCAATGCAACGAGAATGCAAGCCGCCACCGCGATGATCGAAACCCACAAACGCTTTCGAAGTTCCATCAAATGATCGATGAAGCCCATCCGCGCATCTTCGACTTCGGTCTTGTTGCGAAAACGTGAAATCGGATCGTTTGATAGCGGCACTGTTTTCTTGGGCGGCACGGGCGGAACCACCACCGGTTTGACCGGGGGCGGGGGAGGCGTGTTTGCAATCGGCGCCGCCGGATCAACCGTTGCAGGTATTCCAGTTGACAGAGCTGATTCGTTGTTTTCCGGTTCGGACATGGCGTTGCTTCAATCTCGGATGTGGATGATATCGTTTCGTTGCCGTTCGCTTCGAACGGTTACTTCTTCAGCGCGGCTTCCATCAGCGATCCGGATCGCAATCCCAGCAAATCCAGTGTCACATGCGCAAAACCGAGCGCTTGCAATTCGCGCGTGACTTCCGCGCTTTTTTCGAGCATCTCAGCAAATTTGTCTGGAGTTATTTCCAGCCGCGCAATCGTTCCGTGATGCCTCAATCGGCACTCCCGAAACCCCGCCTTATGCAGATAATACTCCCCGCGGGCGATTTGCGAAAGCTTTTCCGCCGAGACGCGTTCGCCGAACGGAATGCGGCTCGACAGACACGCCGCGCCCGGCTTGTCCCACGTCGGCAGATTCATCTCATGGGACAGCGCCCGAATCTCTTCTTTGTACAATTTCGCCTCGCGCAACGGGAACACCGAGCCGCGTTCTTTCGCCGCTGTTTCGCCGGGACGAATGTCCGACAGATCGTCCATCGTCGCCCCCAGCGCCACCGGACCGCCGCGTTCTTCTGCGAATTTCAGCAGCTTCGTCATCAATTCCGCTTTGCAGAAATAGCAGCGATTCAACGGATTCGACGCGTAGTTCTCGTCGCTCAATTCCTGTGTCCGAACAATTTCGTGACGAAACCCGAAGCGCTCAGCCAGCGCCTTCGCGTCGTCCAATTCTTCCGGCGCAAGCGACTCCGAATCCGCCGTGACAGCGAGCGCTTTTTCTTTCAACACGCGAGCCGCAACGACCGCGAGGAACGTCGAATCCACACCGCCGGAATAAGCGACAATCAAGCTGCCGTAGCCCAGCAACAGTCGCTCCAGCTCCGCCAGCTTCTGGCGTGCTTCCTGTGTCGGAGCCGAGATCGTTTCGATTGTCGGAATGCTCATTTCTTAGTTACTCACTCAACCACTGTGCCAACTCTTTGGCCCAGTAGGTAATGATCATATCCGCCCCGGCGCGGCGAATGCCAGCGACGATCTCCAGGACCGTTCGCTTCTCGTCGATCCAGCCGCGTTCTGCGGCGGCTTTGACCATGCTGTATTCGCCGGAGACGTTGTAGGCGCAGACGGGAAGATCGACATGTCGACGCACGTCCGCAATCACGTCGAGGTACGCCAACGCTGGCTTGACCATGACGATATCCGCGCCTTCTTCGACATCCAGAAGCGCTTCACGCCGGCCTTCGCGCTTGTTGTTGCAATCCATCTGATACTGTCTTCGATCGCCGAACGCGGGAGCCGAATCTGCTGCGTCGCGGAACGGGCCGTAAAATGCCGACGCGTATTTCACGCTGTACGCCATGATAGCCGTCTGCGTCATTCCGGCCGCGTCCAACCCTGAACGAATCGCGCGGACCATCCCATCCATCATCCCCGAAGGCGCGATGATGTCCGCCCCCGCTCCGGCTTGAGCGACCGCGGCACGAGCAAGATTGTCGAGCGTGGGATCGTTCTCGACTTCCCGCTTCGTATTCAAAATGCCGCAATGCCCGTGGTCTGTGTATTCGCAAAAGCAGTTGTCGGCGATCAGCATCAACTCCGGCACTTCGGCGCGAATCGCGCGCAGCGCTTTTTGAACGATTCCTTCTTCCGCCCATGCTTCCGATCCGCAGGCATCTTTGCGGCTGCGATCCGGAACACCGAACAAAATCGTCGCCGGGACGCGCAGTTTGCGCAACAGCTTCGCTTCTTCGACGGCTCGATCGACGGACATCTGGAAGACGCCCGGCATGGATGTGATCTCGCGTTTCACGCCGCTGCCATCGCAGACGAAAATGGGCGAAATCAAATGATCGACGCTGGTATGCGTTTCGCGAACCAATCGCCGCATGGCATCGGATTGCCGCAATCGACGCGGCCGGGAAAAGGGAAAAGTCATCGAAAACTCAAGTTGATCATGAAAGTGAAAATACCGCGCTCGTCTTCGTGGTCCCGTTTGCCCGGCACAGCGCATCTGGGCACGTGGATTTTACAGGCCGTTCTGCTGGTCGTCGCCCAACTCGCCCGAACCGTTTTGTCCGCTTTGACCATCCTGCTCCTGCTTTTCGGCGGCCGCAGCTTTGATCGGGACGTTGTACTCTTCGCGCGCCACAACAAGCAGCACTTCAGCGGATTTATCGTCAGCGCGTAGAACACACAGATTGAGGAAATCAGAATCGCCGCGCGCAGCTAGCGCATCGGCGATCTTCTGCGGCAACTCCTCGCGTTTGGCGACGACTTCGACCGTCTCGAACGTGGTCGTTGTGGTGTGACCTTCCTTGGGCTCAGGGCGAGCGATCTCACCCATGACGCGATCGATCACCTGCATCTTCAAAAGATACTGTTCTTCCAGTTGGGTCAGCGTGAAGTTGCCCAGTTCCGCGCCGCTCATTTCAGCTCGCAGGCGCGGCCGATTGTCGAGGATGTAATCGACCATCCGGTTGTACAGAAGGGTCCGGTTCTGCGAGAGCGCTTTGTAAGCCCGTTTCGCGCGATTTTCCGGGCTGTTGGGCGGGTACTTTTTGGCGGCCAAGGCTCTTCTCCTGCGAAGCGAGTAGTTCAACAAAGCTGATTTGACGGATTTGCTTGCGTCTGTTTGTCCGGCTCTTCGTTGCATACTCAGCCAGTGATTCTCGAATATCTGACTGAGTATGCGCCTCGATCCGAACAAAAATACGCGGCGCAAACCCGTCAAATCAACATTGTCGAACCACTCGCGTTAAATCCCAGTTAACTTTTAGTCATACACGGCCCATTTGTCGAGCAAATTCCATCAAGCGCAGATCTATATACATTTGGCGACGCCGGGTTGCCCTTTAATCGTTCTTCTAATCGTTCTTCCGTTTTCCCGTTTCACTCGCCGCGCGTTTTTCATATTCTGCCGGGTACGTTTCGATCAGCCATTCTTTTAGCGACTTGCCGTCGGAGGTCTGGTGGTACAAATCGAAAAACGCGTTGATCGACTTTGCCTTGCCGAATGGAAAATGGCCGTAACGCCAGGTGACTTGCTCGGACTCCGCGTCGGGTAGCGGCCTTTTTTCAACGAGATGCAGATAAAACGCGCTGGCCAAGCCAGTGCGGTCCGAACCCGATCGACAGTGAAGCAACATCGGATACGGTCCCGCTTCCAGCTTTGCAACGAGATGCTGAAGCACGTCCGGCTTTGGCAGGGCACCCAGGCCGATGTTAATATCGTCGAGATCGACTTTTTCAGCCGCACACGCAGCAACCTCTCCTTTATACCACTCCGCGTTCTTTTGCTCGCCGCGCAGATTCAACACGCACCTGATACCGTTGTGTCGGATGGCATCGGTAATCGCTTGCGGCGTGAGTTGCTCGCTGCGGTAACATTTCCCGGAAACAATCGTGTGGAAATTCCCGAAGACGCCGATGTACGCCAAGAAGCTCAGCGAGGCGACGCCAATTAACGCGGTTGCAACCAGCGCGCGTTTTAACAGCATCGAAGGCTTCTGGGAGGCAGTGACACGTTCGTTTTCCACCATTTCAGAAGAAGTCCTTGTAAAGAATTCCGTTGATCGTGCGAGAGTGTTCTACTCGCCACAGCATAAAATGCAATATGCGTGGGGGCACTACACTTACGACTACTACAACGGCACTTTGCCTACGAAGGGATTGTCCTATCCCTATCGGGACATAAACGGTTGTTGTTGTACCACCAGAGTGGCGATCCCTGTCCGTTGCGATTCGGCGTACGAAACATATTTTGTCTGCACTTGTTATTACAATTCAACCCGATTGAACATTCAACCGATATAAGTTGAAGGGTTTAAGGCGCTAAGCTGTCTTAAGCACGTGCGAACGTGCACCATCGGGGGAGGCGCGTGAGTCGTTTCCTAGTTTATAACGCCGGGAGAAATGCGATGCGTTTGAGTAAAATGAGCACATTCATGTGCGCAATGGCGGCGATATTTTCAGGACTCGTCTATGCGGGCCAGGCACCGGATCTGGCAGTAACCATAACCGATGGTCTGACCAACGTTGCCCCCGGCGCAACACTCGTGTATTCGCTGACCCTCACTAACAATACAGCCGTCGACGCTACAAACGCGACAGCGACTGCAAGCGTACCCGACGCGCTCTCCTTCACTTCGTCGCCTAACGGCGGCGTCTTTGCCAACAAAACGGTCACGTTCTCGAACCTGTCCGTTCCGGCGAATACGTCAATTCTTGTTCAATACAATGCCGCCGTGATTAATCCGCTTCCGGCCGGTACCCCGAAGACGTTTACGACGACGGCTACTGTCTCCGTTGATCCCGCGCAGGGAGTCGATCCCAATCTCGCTGACAATTCAGCAAACGATACAGATACGCTTATTCTTTCGCCCGATCCCGTGATTTGCACGCTGACGGACGGCCTTGCGTGTACCTTTGCAAATGGGCTTCAGACGTACACGGCCGAAGCGTGCAACATTGGTAATATCGGCGTCACGGGTGTCGTCGTCACAAACACGATCCCCGTCGGAACGACTTTCGTCTCTGCAGACAATGGCGGCACGTTTGCCAACGGCGTCGTGACGTGGCCTCCCTACTCCATCGCGGGGGGTGTGCACACTTTCCGAAGCGTGACTGTCAAAGTCAATTCGCCGCTGCCGGCGGGTGTCACGCAGTTGATTGATACGGCAACGATCACAGACGACGGCTTAAATGGCACCGATGCGAATCCGGGCAACAACACGATCACGGATACAGACTGTATCCTGCCATCGTCTTTCCTCGTGATCATAAAGGTCGTCGATCTGACGAATCCGAACATTGGCGATACGATTAACTACACAATAACCGTGACCAATAACGGTCCTGACACCGCGTCCAACGTCACCGTCACCGATTCGCTACCGGCGGGTTTGACGTTGATCACAGCCACGCAAACGGCGGGTAATTACGACACGACGAATGGACTTTGGACAGTGGGTTCGCTGATCAATGGAACCGTAGCGACGTTGAAACTCAGCGCGACCGTCAACGCCAACCCTCCGGGCACGATCACGAATACGGCCTGCGTGTCGAATCAACCTGAAATCAATTCGAATTCGGCAGCCAATTGCGCGACTGTGATCGTGACGCCCGGATGCGGACGTCGCCCCGGTATCACGTCCGGCCCGACGGCTATGCCGTCTGTTGCCGTCGCGGGTACACCGATCACATACTCGGTGGTGACCAACTCCAACGGCAGCACCATTCCCGTTGTCGTAACGTGGGACTTTGGCGACGGTACGACTGGAACAGGTTCGACGGTTCAACACACGTTTACGTCGGGCGGAAGTTTCACGATTAAAGCGACGGTTGCAAACGCTTGCGGTGGCGCGGGCACGACGGCACTGTTGACCACAATCGTGATGGGAACGCCGAGTCCGCTGCAGTGTTCGCTGCTACACGCCACGTTCAATCTTGCGAATGCAAATTCCGATAGCCTGTCGTTGGTCGCTCAATTTAATGTGCCAGTTGGATTCAACCCGGCTGGGAAAAAAATCCTCGTTCAAATCAACAACTTTGATTTTAGCGCGACGCTTGACGCCAGTGGTCGCTACAAGGACGCATCACACAGCGCTACCGTAAAAGCCCTTGGCACAAGCGAAATTCTGGCGCTGAAAATCAGTCACAGTTCTCTGCGAACACTGATGCTTCCGAATCTTGCGGCAGGAAGCAAAACGACGAAAGTGAAGGACGTACCGTTCCTGATCACGATCGGCAATCAGTCCTTTGGCAACGCGATCGACACGATCTACACGTCGAAGAGCACGACCGCGACGCTGACGAAGTAGTTTTTTTGCAGCACTCCGTTACAATTAATAGGTCCTATCGGTCGCATGAGACGGGTAGGACCTATTTTATTTCACGCGGTTTGAAATCATGAAACCTATTCTCGCGATTATCCTATTGGCTTCGTTTCTCGTCAGCGATGCCGTGAAAGGAAAAGAACTGCCCGTCGGATCGACGGCACCGGAA
>JANXLS010000216.1 GCA_025355035.1 Planctomycetota bacterium
CTTTGCAGGCGGGGCGCCTGCACCACAATTTCGCGTATTAAAGCGAGGAGCAACTCAAATGGTACACCCCCCATTACGACGAATGAGTGGACTTTTATCGACGCATTTTAGCAGTAACTGAACGGAGAATACCCAGAGCGATAACATTGGGATTGCGCCGACTCGCTCCCAGGCGGGCTGCGGTTCTTTCTTAAATGTCCATCTTTTCGAATGCGTCGGCGAGCTTTTCGACTTTGTCGGCTCCGACAGGTTTGCGTCCGGCTTTAAGCAGTTCGCGATCACGCTCCAGGGCTGCTTGGTGACGGCCCTTGGGTTTGCCAAAAATCTTCGACAGGTCGAGTTTAATTTCACCGCGATCGCCGCCGATGGCTCCGGCAATGGACTGGTTGGTTTCGTACTTGGGGAACATGATGGCGCCGACTGGACAGACGCGCGAGCAGGCCGGGCAATCCTGGCGGCATTGGTCCTGTTGGACGACGCGTAATATGGTGTCGGCATCGACTCCGTAGACGCCGAAGAGGCAGAAGTCCATGCAGTCCATGCAATTAGTACAGGTGTCGTAATCGATGACCGGATACCAGCGCGGCGAGAGTTCAGCGTTCAGTGGCGGCGGCAATTGGTTTTCGGCGAGCGCACCGCGTTCTTTCGGTGTCAACGCGGATTTCAGCGGAGGGTCTTTGCGCTCAGGCGGTTCAACGATGGCGCTGGCGGTTCCTTTTAAGATGTCCTGCGTCGTCTGGGCCAGTTTACTGGGGGAATTGTCGCGCGCGTCGATGCAATGCAATTTTCGCGCACGGCCGTTGACTTCGAGATTTTGTCGTGCGAGGACCCATTTGGTTGCGCGCGGATAATGCCACGCGATGCAGATCAAATCGCCTTTAATGGAGCGCAGAAACGCGGCGCCTTCGTCGTCTTCCTGCAAATCGTAAATCGAATCCACCGCAGTAAACGCGACGCCGGTCTTTGTGAGCTCGGCACTCAGTTCGTCGAATTTCGACGCGAACTTCGCGGCTTCGTCGGGCGGGACGCGCGACAGCACGACGGTGGGCGCGCGCTTGGGAAGAAATTCGGGGACATCGGTGAGCATGACAATCTCTAATTTAGTTCAAAGTTTAAAGTTCATAAATGAACGGCGAACTGCCAAAGCAACTACACTTTGAACGCGGATTTTGAACCTTCAACTCGTTTTTTTGACATAGATCCACCACGTTTCGTCGTCGGGGATATCGCTTTCGATGATGCGGAGGATTTCGAAGCCGGGTTTGCCGGTGATGGCAAAAGGGACTTCGAATTTTGATCCGGGCCAATCGCCGACGACTTCGAGCACGTTGTTGACAGCGAGCGCGCGACCCGCTTCGAGACTTTTTAACGCGGGCATCGGACATGTCAGGCCGCGAACGTCCAGATGCTGCGCGACATCGAAGGGGTGTCCGTCGTCGTCGAGCTGGCGAAGATGGAACGGCTCGCCTTCGGATTTCTTCAGCGGTGTTGCTTCATTCATACGGGCATAATAAACTGAATCGTAAGCAATGGAAGTTGATTCCTTATCGGGTGACGCTGGCAATAGCGGACTTTTTAGCGAGCGGATTTATCATGAAAGGATGCGGAGCGTGAAACTATCATCGATTCAAGTCGGTATGCCTACGAGGTACGACGACATTGACGCAATGGGGAAAAAGCATGTGTGGACCACGGCCATTTTCAAAAAGACCGTCGACGGGCCGCAATGGGCGACGGTGATGGGGTTCCGCGGCGACGGTCAGGCCGACCGGCGTTTTCACGGCGGACGGGATAAGGCGTTGAACGCGTATTGCGTCGAACATTATTCGCATTGGACGGCGGAATTGGAATTGGACGCGATGCCGTTTGGATCGTTCGGCGAGAATCTGACGGTGGTCGGAGCGATGGAAAGCGAGGTGTGTGTCGGCGATATTTACGAAGTCGGCGACGCGGTGCTGCAAGTCTCTCAACCGCGCCAACCGTGTGGAACGCTTGCGCGGCGATGGAAGACGCCGAGTTTGGTCAAGCGCGTCGAAGAGCACGGTTCGACGGGCTGGTACTTTCGCGTTCTCACGGAAGGCGAATTGATGGCTGGCGATGTGTTCAAACGGATAGAACGTCCGCATCCGACATGGACGATCACGCGCGCGAACGATGTGATGACGCGGACGATTGACGATGTGGCTTTGGCGCACGAACTTGCGGCGGTTCCGCCGTTGGCGGAGAGTTGGAAAGAGGCGTTGAGCCGCAGGGTAAAATAAATCGCGCGCCCCGCAAAAGTCGCACACTCTCCCCCCCACCCCGCGAGCGCAACGCGACTGGACAACCCGTTCCATAGTGTGGTGAATCACTCTAGCAGGATGAGGGGAACGGCAACGGCTGGCTTCGAGCGGCGATGTTTGCCTTGTTTCAATGACGCCGGTGTATTCAAAATCGAATTGCCATCGTCGCTGAAAATGAACCGAGGCATCGTTGCGTTATGAATTTTCGTCGAGCCACCTTCTTCCTCTTAGACATCGCCCTGATTGTTTTGTTTGCGGCGATTGAGATTGATGCATCCGAACAGGTTGTTCGCTGGGATTTTGGGACGGAAGAGCGGACCCGGTTGACGCCGCACGGAGGAGTGCATCGCGATGTGCCGGGGCCGCGTCCGCCTGAGTTTCCGGATTTCGAAACGGATAACACGGCGGTCAAATTCGACGGTGGCGGCGCGCATT
>JANXLS010000222.1 GCA_025355035.1 Planctomycetota bacterium
GAACGGAAAGGAACGTTACTGGTCTCATTACGCCCTCGCCGCAATCTCAGTCTTAGCCTTCGCAATAAACTCACTCAGCGGCATCACGCCCAAATCCTTGCGCCCGCGTCCGCGCACTGCAACCGTCCCCGCAGCCGCTTCACGATCGCCGATCACCAGCAGATACGGCACCTTCGCTTCTTCCGATTCTTTGACGCGCTGCTTGATGTTTCCAGACGCGCTAATGTCGCCTTCCACGCGAATTCCTTCCGCGTGAAGCGCCGCCACAGCGTGGTTCGCAGCTTCCTGCGACTGCTCCGAAATGTTCGCGACGCGCACTTGCACCGGCGACAACCACAGCGGAAAAGCCCCGGCGAAATGTTCGATCAAAATCCCTGTGAACCGCTCGAAGCTCCCGAACGGCGCGCGATGAATCATGACCGGTCGATGCCGGTTATTGTCCTGCCCGATGTATTCGAGCTTGAAGCGTTCCGGCAGATTGTAATCCAGCTGCACCGTCCCCAACTGCCATTCGCGACCGATGCAATCCTTCACCATGAAGTCCAGCTTCGGACCGTAGAACGCCGCGCCGCCCTGCACAACAGTGTGCGGCAGATTCATGGTCTTCGCCACGCGAATCAGTGTCTCTTCGGCTTTGTCCCAAACCTTCGGATCGCCCGTATACTTGTCGCTGCCCGGCTCGCGCAAGCTCACGTCCACGCGATAATCGTTCAATCCCAACGCGCCGAAAATCGTCTTCACCAATTCAACGGTGCTGACCACTTCCGCCTCGACCTGCTCCGCCGTGCAGAACAAATGCGCGTCGTCCTGCGTCAATCCTCTTACGCGCGTCATGCCGTTGAGTTCGCCGGATTGTTCGTAGCGATAAACCGTTCCGAACTCCGCCAATCGAATCGGCAGATCGCGGTAGCTGCGCTGCTCCGCCGCGTAAATCATGCAATGATGTGGACAGTTCATCGGCTTCAACAAATACTCTTCATTTGGATCGATGTCGCTCTTTATCGTCGGATACTGTGAATCCTTGTAATACGGAAAATGCCCGGAGATTTTATACAGCGCGACGTTGCCGATGTGCGGCGTGAACACAGGCGAATACCCGCGCTTCGTCAACTGCCCCTGCATCAAATTTTGCAGCTCCGTGCGAAGGATTCCGCCCTTCGGCATCCACAGCACCAGCCCCTGCCCGACCAACGGATTCATCGTGAACAAGCCCATCTGTTTTCCGATGACGCGATGATCGCGTTTCTTCGCTTCTTCGATCCGGGCGAAGTGTTCGTCCATGTCCTTCTTCGACGGAAATGCCGTGCCGTAAATGCGCTGCAACTGCTTGTTCTTTTCGTCGCCACGGAAATAAGCGCCAGCGACCGCCGTCAACTTGAACGCACCGATTCGCCCCGTCGAAGGCACATGCGGCCCCATGCACAGGTCTTCGAAATCCGTCCCAACATTCGCGCCCGTTGCGTAGAACGACAGCACATCACCCTTGGCGCTCTTCGCGTTCTCAAGCTTATACGGGTTGCCTTCCGCTTCGATCTTTTTGAAGCCCTCGTCGCGGCTCATTTCATAGCGCGTCATCGGCCGATTTTCAGCAACGATCTTCGCCATCTCCGCTTCGATCTTTGAAAAATCGTCGATCGAAATCTTCGTATCGAGATCGATGTCGCCGTAAAAACCATCGTCCACCGGCGGCCCGTAAACCAGCTTCGTCTCCGGCCATAACCGGCAGATCGCTTCGGTCATGATGTGCTCAGCCGTGTGGCGCATGCAATAAAGCGCATCTGCATCCAACTTCCCATCGCGGCTTTTCGGCGTGATGACGGAGAACGTTCCATCGGTATGTATCGGTCGCGAAATATCCTGCACCTGCCCGTTGAATTTCACCGCTACCGCATCGGCAGCCAGTCGCTTGCCGATCGATTCAGCAACCAGAAGCCCCGTCGTACCCGCATCGAATTCGTGCAGAGAATTGTCTGGAAAAGTCAGTTTGATTTTAGAAATCGACATTCGTTCCTCGTAAGTAGTTGCAAACCCACGCATGAAGTTTGAGATCCAAGAAAGCGCAATGCTTCCTATTTAAGCCAGCCGATAAATCGGACAAGCGATGCGGAGGCGTCGAACGGAGAGAAGTGAAATGAGCCTTCATTAAAAGACAACAACCACCCAAGCGCCCTCAACCGCGGAACCAGCAAGCGGGAGACACGGAGTGACCCGCCCGGCTGGTGAAGCCGGGCGAAAACAACCTTTCAAATACTGCATACGCGATTCCAAAATGATGACCTACATGAACCTAATATCAATTTATAATCCGAGCGAACGCGGACGCAACTAAAAAAGATCAGCCCCTGAAATGAAGGGTGCATAACCGGACTTGCGCGCTCATCAAGCCACAGAACGCAGCGGCTTGTGGCGTGCCGCGCGGTAGGGGC
>JANXLS010000274.1 GCA_025355035.1 Planctomycetota bacterium
TAACGAGTCAAGTTCGAAAGCTACTCAATCTTATAAGTGAGTGCGTAGTCCTATTGTGATAGCGAAAGGAGAAAAATAAAGGGCCATCCAGAATCTGCCGAAGTTAAAGGTGCGACCCAACCCAGCAGCGGAGGCCCACCCATGAATTCGGCACAGGCAACTCTGGACTTGATTTCTTTTTTCGCGGAAACCATTAAACGCATTTTCGAGGCGATCGCGGGTCTTGGGAAAACACATGATCCCCGCTCGCTGGAAGCCTATGTTTTGGCTCAATGCAAAGCGCTCGGCGCGGTCATTCTGGAACGAGGTTTGGCGTTGCGCGGGCAAAGTCTTGCCGTGCCGATGTCACAGCCTTGCCCGTGCGGTCATCGCCAGCATCACAAGGGTAAACGCCCCCGCGAGGTGCGTTCGACGCTGGGGCCGGTGACCTTGGAAGAACGTCATTACTATCACTGCGACCATTGCAAAGCAGGAAGTTATTGGGGCGAGGAGTTGCGGGGCAGCACAGATTTCTCGCCATTGGCCGAAGATCAGATTGCTTGGATGGGCAAGGAGGGCGCGTTCGATCAGGCCGCAAAAAACTTGAAGCATCTGGGACTGTTCGAGGTGGCGGCCAGCACGGTGCGGGACATTTGCAATCGGCTGGGAAAAGCGGTGCGCGAGCGGATCGAACACCAAGCCGCGCAGCAGCATTGCAGCGTCGTGAAACCCGAGGAGAAAGTCAAGCGCCTGGGCATTTCCATCGACGGCGTGATGCTGGGGCGCGTCGATCCGAAGCATCGCGAACGCAAAGGCAAAAAGAAAGGAAAGTACGCGGCAAGACGGCGCTCGAACACTTCTTCCATGAAGTCAAAACCCTGGTCGTGTTTGAGTTCGACAAAGCCGGGGAACGTTGCGACAAACGTATCATGCCACGCAGGAGCGCATTGAGGATTTTCGCGAGAGGGTCAGTCTGGAGGCGCAGAAACGCGGTGCACAGGTTGCGAACATTCTGATCTTCGTTGGAGACGGTGCGCCGTGGGTTTGGAAGACCGCCGAAACGTTGTTTCCAAAGGCCATTCAGATACTCGATTGGTATCATGCCATGAAACATATCTGGGCCGTGGGCCGGGCGAAGTTCGGGAACAAAGAAAAGGAATTGTGGGCGTGGGTCACCCGATTGGAAATGAACCTATACAAAGGAAAAGTGCAGGCTGTGATCGACGCGATTCGAATCGTGTCCAGCGAAC
>JANXLS010000292.1 GCA_025355035.1 Planctomycetota bacterium
CAACGCTTCGGGTGGTGCGGCTAATTACATCGACGGCAGCAGCCGCATGACGTTGGGCTATGCGCTAAGCGCCGTGTCGAACCAGTATGACAGCGTCGGTCGTAACGCGTTTGTGATCAGCAACTCCGGCACGATCTATGAAAAGGATCGCGGAGTGGGTACGCCGCTCCACGAAACAGACTTCAACCCCGATTCGACCTGGGTCATTGCGGAATAAAACAGCGAGAGGTGCTCCCTCTTATGCGGGGCCGCCATCATGGCGGCCTTTTTTATTGTGAGAGGGAAGGTGTTCAAGGAGCATGGCATGAACGCGCTGAAATTAATCTGCTTTGTTTGTCTACCGTTTCTTTCGCTAACCGTTTCGGCAGGGCAAATTCAAGGCTGCACGATTTTTCCGCCCGACAATCCGTTCAATCAGGATATCTCCAAGGCGCCCGTTCACCCGCATTCAGACTCGTACCTTTCAAACATCCTGACGGGCGGCAATAAATTTCTGCACGCCGATTTCGGTTCGAATCTGTCATACGGAATTCCGTACGTCGTTGTGTCGGGAACGCAGGCTCCTGTGCCCATCAATGTCGTCGAATATCCGGACGAAAGCGACAAGGGACCCTTCCCGATTCCATTGAACGCGCCGTTTGAAGGCGGCGATCCGAAATCAGGCGACAGGCACGTGCTGGTCCTCGATAAGGATCATTGCGTCCTCTACGAAATGTACCATGCGGTGCAAGTCGGCAGCGGTTGGAACTGTGGCTCGTCGGCAAAATTCGATCTCACTTCCAATGCCTTGCGTCCGGACGGATGGACGTCGTGCGATGAAGCCGGATTGCCGATCTTGCCGGGCTTGGTTCGATACGACGAAGTTGCCGCCGGGGCGATCAACCACGCGCTGCGTTTCACGGTTCACACCACCCAAAAAGCCTACATCCATCCCGCCACGCATCTCGGAACAACCGTCGGCCCGGACTTTCCGCCCATGGGATTGCGGCTGCGTTTGAAGGGCGATTTTGACACGTCAAAATTCACAGGGCAGGCGCTCGTCGTTTTGACGGCGTTGAAAACGTACGGAATGTTCGTCGCCGATACCGGCACCGATTGGTACATCACCGGCGGGACCGATGCGCGCTGGAATGACGACGATCTCAATCAACTAAAGACTGTCCCCGGCGGCGCCTTTGAAGCCGTTGACACCGGCCCGCTTCTCGGAACCGACAACTCCGGCGGAAGCGGCGGCGGTCCCAGCGGCAGCGCGCTCGACACGGACAACGATGGCTTTCCCGACGAATTGGAAAACGCCCTCGGATCGGACCCGAATTCAGCGACATCCACGCCGATGAGTCTTTCCGCAGCTGCTCC
>JANXLS010000308.1 GCA_025355035.1 Planctomycetota bacterium
ACCCGGAAAAAATCAGAGGAAGTCGAACGCGAAGCGCTGCTGGCCAGCGAAAAGCGCACACGCGAACGTTTCGAATTGGCCCAGCGAACAGCCCGCATCGGCATCCACGAACGAAGCTTCAAAACCGGATTGATCCAATGCTCGCCGCAATGGCTCACGTTGTTGGGAATGTCCGCGGATACATTCGACTTCACCTTCGATGGCTGGATGGCGCGCGTCCACCCGGACGACCGAGACATCATCCTGCACGGAATCGACGAATCCGGACGCCTCGGTGCCGAGTACTCCGTCGAATTCCGCGTCACGTGGCCGGACGGGTCTGTGCATTGGCTATCCACGAGCGGTAAGGTGCAGCGCGACGCGAACGGACAGCCCAACGCATCCATTGGCGCCACCATCGATATCACCGAACGCAAAGCGCTTGATGCCCAGCGCGAACGCATTCTGGCACACGAAAAAGCCGCGCGCACGGAAGCCGAACGCACCAACCAATTGAAGGACGAGTTCCTCGCCACGGTGTCGCACGAATTGCGCACTCCGCTGACTGCCATCATTGGCTGGTCGCAGTTGTTGACCGAAGCCCCACCCGAACCGGAGATGCTCAAACGCGGTTTGGATTCCATTCTGCGCAACAGCCGCGCTCAGGCCGAATTGATCGAAGACCTTCTCGACGTCTCGCGTATTGCGACGGGACAGATGCGCATCCAGATCAAACCGCTCGATCTATCCGAGATCGTTGCTGCCGCCGTCGACGGCATCCGTCCCGGCGCAAAAGCCAAAAAGATCGCGCTGGAACTCGACCTCCACCCATCCCGCATCAGCGGCGACCCCGACCGCTTGCAGCAAGTCGCGTTCAACATTCTGTTCAACGCCGTGAAGTTCTCTAACCTCGGTGGACGCATACACGTCTCGGTTCAAGCGTTGGCGCAGCAAGTTCGTTTTGCCGTGATCGATAATGGAAAAGGCATCTCGCCGGAATTCCTGCCCAAACTGTTTCAGCAATTTACCCAGGAAGATGGCAGCGCGACCCGGGAACACGGCGGCATGGGACTCGGCCTCGCGATCACCAAACACCTCGTCGAATTGCACGGCGGAAACATCCGAGCCGAAAGCGACGGCGTGGGCAAAGGCACGACTCTGATCATCGAGCTTCCCGAATTGCGACGTGGCGAAACAATGCTTTTCACGAAACAATGATGAACAACGCCCTTCCCCTCTCCTGTTGGAGCAGAGCCGACGAGCGTACTCGCTCGCGGGGTGAGGGGAAAGCGCGCGGCTTAACTGCGCGCGGATAAACAGGTAATACTAAAACGACCCTTTACGTCCCCTTTCGTAGGTTTTATCGTTTTTTCCCTGCGCTTCTAGCTGCGAGAGAATTTTAGACGTCAACCTCAGCCTTTGTAAATTCGACCGTCCACCACGCGCGCGAAGTCGCTCCACGCGCTCTCGTTCCCCGCCGCTTTTTCGCGTTCAATGATCGTCTGAATCCCCTGCACTTTCGCATCCATGCACTCGAGATGATGCAACGCAACTGCTTCCATCGTGTAAGGCAAAACAGGACTGCCGTATTCCAACGAACCGTGGTGGCTCAGAATCATGTGGATCACCAGATCGCGTTTCTTCTTCGGAAAGCTGTCGAGTTTTAAAATGTTGCGCTCGACCAATAGCGCGCCCAGGACGATGTGTCCGCACAACCGTCCTGTATCCGTGTAGCTGAAACCCGGACCTGGATCGAGTTCCTCGACCTTCCCGATGTCATGAAGCAGAACGCCCGTCATCAGCAGATCGCGATTCAGGAACGGCCGCTGATCGGCGATCGATTGCGCCGTCTTGCACGCCGACAACACATGCTCCAGCAACCCGCCGCACCACGCATGATGCACCGACGCGGCCGCCGGGCCTGTGATGAATTTCGACCGGACGTCCGTATCGCTGAAGATCATCGTCAACAGTTTCTTGTAATCCGCATCCGTGAACGTTTCGAGCAGCGCATCCAGTTCGCGTTCCATCTCGTCGAGTGGCCTCACCGAGACCGGCAGAAAATCTGCGGGATTAATGCTCTCGCCATCCGCATTCTGCGCCGCGAACACAATCATCTGCATCGCGTTCTTGTACAGTTCCACGCGCCCGCGAATCCGGACGTATCCGCCCGTTCGGTACTCGGCAAACACGCCGTCCGTTGCGTCCCATTGCCGTACCGGAATCGTCCCCGTCCGGTCGCAGAACGTCGCTTGAATGTACTTCGATCCATTCTTCGCCGCGCGCACAACCGCTTCCACGACCAGATAAATCCCTTCCACTTCCTGACCTGCCGCGAAGTCTTTCACACACGTTCGCTCAACCGGTAACCGCCCGCTCGCCGCAGCTTTCGCCCGGGCTGGAACACTTTGGGGCGGCGTCGGTTTGTAGCCTGCCGCTTGCTGCAAATCGTTCGGAAAAAGATCACCGAGTCGAGCCATAAGTTCAAGTTCCTGAATAATTATTCCGTCCGAAAATCCATCCGATTTGAATCGAAAGTGAAGAAAATTGGGTGTGCGCAGATTAAAGGGAAGCGCTCGAAATGAAAGCGATTTTCAGCGTGAGTTTTTTCTTGGATGCATCGCCGGACTTGCGGTGCTGTCGCCGTTCCCTCCCCTGCTGGGGAATGGCCGACGAGCAGCCGTATCGCTCGCGGATTGAGGGGAGAGCGTGAGATTGTCCCGGCACTCTGGATGAAACTAACGCTGGCCTTCTCCCCAACATCAGAGGGGTTTGCATTGCAAGTCCGGTAATGTACCCTTTTTTCTGGCTAGGGTGCGAGTGACCCCGGAATCTGCGAGAAAATCCCTTCCTTGGACGATTAATAAATCCCCGTCAAATAATAGAACGCAATCACCACGAACACCGCCACCGTCTTGATCAGCGTGATCGCAAAAATGTCCCGGTACGACGTTCGATGCGTCAACCCCGTCACCGCCAGCAGCGTGATCACTGCGCCGTTGTGCGGAAGCGTATCCATCCCGCCGCTTGCCATCGACGCGACGCGATGCAGCACTTCCAGCGGAATGTGCGACGCGTTCGCCGCTTGAATAAACGTTTTGGACATGGCCGCAAGTGCGATTCCCATTCCGCCGGAAGCGGACCCCGTTATGCCAGCCAACGCAGTGACCGTGATCGATTCGTTGATCAATGGATTCGGGATCCGTTTTAAATATTCCGACACCACCAAAAACCCCGGAAGCGCCGCGATGACCGCACCAAATCCGTACTCGGATGCCGTATTCATCGACGCCAGCAACGACCCCGTCACCGCCGCTTTGGAGCCCTCGACAAACTTCGGAATCACACGTCTGTAAGCCAGGGCCAGCACCGACACAATTCCAATCACAAGCGCCATCTCGACCGCCCAAATCGCTCCCATTTTTGAAACGTCCGCGACTACGGGCGTACCGGGATTCGATGCAAGCACGAAGCTCGCGCTTTTCCCAAAATACTGCGGGATCGCAATCGAAAAATATTTATTCATTCCCCCAACCAGCAACAACGGGATCATTGCAACAAGGGGGTTCGGAAGGCTCTCCGCGACGAAGGGCTCCGGCTCATTGAAATGATTCGCGCCGTACCCTTCCCCCGCCTTCGCCGCCAATTTGCGCTGCCACTCCAGATAGC
>JANXLS010000329.1 GCA_025355035.1 Planctomycetota bacterium
CGGAATGGAATGGAACCGAGCCGATTACGCTCAATAAACGCGAGGACTTTGTTCCATTCCGAAAGATCGCCATCCATGCGCGCTCCTGCGGGGGTGACGAACGTCAGCGATTCTGGCGGTTCGAGTCCGGCCAATCCACGACGCACTTGCCTGACCCGCTCGGGCGGTAATGTTCCGGACACCAATTCATTGCGCATTTTTTCAACTGCTTTCGCGAGCGAGTCGCCTTGCGGATGGAAGAGAAAAACGCCTTCACGTGCCGTGTACAATAACGTCGCACCGACCTGCATAAACTCGGAGCCCACCGATTTGGCACCCGTATATGCGTTAATGGAGGTCAACGGTGTGCCGGGGAGCGGCTGTTCCACGATCTGCAGACCGGTGTCCCAGGCCAGTGTGCGCAAAACCATTTGATCCCGCAGACCATTGTCGAGATTTCGCAGGAACAAACTGTGGAAAAAAGGAACGGATGTGAATGCTTGAGTGAAGACGTAATCCGTTCCGCGGACTGGCGGCAGCTTTGTCGTCCAGACTGCTTCCGGTTCGCCGTTTGGTTTCGGGCGCAATCTCGCGATTTTGTAACCGCGATCCGTCACCACAAAAAGCCCTCGCCCGGATTGTGCGCCTGGACCCTCGGCCCCTGCGGGAGCGACATCTTTCCCCGTGGATAATTCGATCTGTCGCACGACTTGGCGCGCGGGATTGTGTCGATCCGCGCCTGCATACCGCATTTGCGAATCCGAAATGAATTCAAATGTCGCGTTGTTGATCTCAACGTCTTCCATGTCGCGGCGCCAAACGACCGCCATTTTCAGCAAATCCACACAGGTCAGTTTGTTTGTAAAGTGCCCGATCATGTAATGCCGATCCGGCGAATAATCCACATGCAATTGCCGGTCCACGGGCAGGGTTTGCATTTCGGAACCTGTCGCGGGATCATAGGACGTTACTGCAATTTCATCGCGTTGCTGATACACGCGTTGAATCATGCCGTCGTGTCCCAACAACGCGTTTTCAGGGAATCGGCTCGGGGCTATCGCGCGCTCCCAAATCAATTTGCCACTCGCCGCATCCCAGGCGCCCAGGCGAGACTCGGTCGCTGCGTAGATTACTCCGTTTTGAATGAGTGCCAGGGCGAACGATTCGCCTTGCGTGGTGCTGCGTCGCTTGAATGCCCAGGCCTTGAGTTTCGTCGGAGCAACTTCGGTATTGGCAATGATGATCTGCGATCGAATCTCGCCAGTTTCCCGATCCAGCACCGCAATTTCGCGATCACTGACGGCTGCGACAAACATGCCGCCCGTTGCAAGAATCTTCACCTGCGTTCCGACGTAGGAACTCCACAACGTTTCCGGGTTATCGCTGAGCCTCAGACATTTGATGTCGCCGTTCAATCGCACATAAACGCGATTCTGCGGGTCGCCGGGGAACCGCGCGACTTTGGGATTTTCTCCCGGCAAAAAAAGCGAGTATGCAAGAACACCCGACAGACCTTTTTCGGCGTCTACTTTTCCTGTGTTTTTTTCCGGCGTGTTTTCGCCCAGGCTCAGGCGCATCGAATGTACGATGGCATCGCGCTGCGTGGTCCACAATCCGCCCATCGCCGAGATATTCTCGGGAGCGGCCTGTTCAAAACGCGCAATTTCTTTCAATGCGTCGTCGCGTTTGTCGAGGCGATTCAAAAGTCTAATCCGCGCCATGAAAGCTTGTGGATTTCCATCCTTGTCCGCAGCCAACGCATCCGCGTAACGTTGTGCCGCTTCTTCCAGTTTTCCTTCGGATTCGAGCCGCTTTGCTTCGTAAAAATGAAGCGCATTGTTTTCCGACGGCCCTGTTCCCAAAGCCACAACGGCGCGCTCGGAGACGCCCACGATGCGTTTGGGCGAAACCAGCAGATTGGCGATGGGTCCTGTGCGGGCGTCCCACGGGGACGATCCGATCAGCGTTCCGTTTGTCGCGTCGATTCGCAACAAACCGGAGCGCATCGGCATGTAGAGCTGATTGCCGGAGAGTGTCGGTGCACCTTGCAAACCTTGCCCTTCCAAATTGAGATGCCAGGTCGTCGCTCCTGTTTCTGCATTCAATGCTGTGATGCCATCGTCACACGCGAGAATCGTTCCGTTCGCTATCCCGGCGACGTAACGATCGTCGAGCAGTTCGCGATGCCACAGAATTGTGCCATCGCGCCGGTTGAACGCCATTACGCCATTTCCATCATGAGGAGCAACGGCAACGAGGTTGTCGAGAACCATGGGTGACTGCGGTCCGCGCGAAAAAATCTTGAACGAGCGCGCGGCGAGGTCGAACGTTCCGGAATTACCCCGGCGCAAATCTCCCAAAGTTACGCGCGGATAACTGGCCACCCATCGGGCTTCACCGGTGAATGCGTTGATCGCCGCGACCGAAGCCAATCCCGTTTCGACATACAATTCGCCGGAGTCGATCGCGGGCGGGCCGATGTGGTTTGAGGCTGGAAAATAATTCGAAGCGATTTTGATTCCTGAAGCTCCATTTGCCAGGGGCGTGCGCCAACGCAGTCGGCCTGTTTCGACATCCAGCGCAGCGACTCCAAGAACATTGAAGTCTCCGGGTTCCATGTACATGGCGAAGACCAATCCATAACCAGCGGTTGGGTCGGATGTCCAGACGATCTTCCGGAGTTCGGGTTGGGCATCGCTGCTCCACCGAGGGGATCCGGTTTCGGAATCAAAGCATTTTAAGGACGATACGAGTGATTGTGCGCGGATGACGATCTTCGTGCCGTCCACGAGCGGCACGCTCGATGGAAATCCCTTAAAGCCGGTGTTGTTAAAGTTGCCTACCGACTGCGCGCCTGCCCACGTTTGAGTCCACCGAATTTTTCCGGAATCCAAATCGAACGCGCGAAGCGATTCCATCGCGCCAACGTAAACGCTCTTGCCGTCGGAAACAGGAACCGACTGCAGATGGGATTTCGCATCAAGCCCAAACAAACTCTTTGCATGGTCGAGGGCTCCGGACGCTACGCTGGGTTGCGCCCACGCAACGCCACCGGGTTCGGGCATCGCGCCGTGCACGGCACCGACTCGGGTCAATCCTCCCATAAACGGGAGCGGTCCGGCTTCGCCCGTTGACGCAGTTGCGCCAATTCCAGAAATCTGCTTTTTCAGACGCTCAGCGAGGACAGCACCCGACATAGGCGCGCCTTTGATTTGAACTTCAGTTTTGGCAAATTCCGTTTCCAAACGCTTTCGTATTGATTCGCTGGGGATTTGCTGGCCATCGAACGCCAGCGCGAGCGTAAGTTTTCCACACACAAGTGCGGTGGCCTCGGGCCGATTCGGTTCGCGCAAATAAGTCGAGAAAATGGAAACTGCCTGTTCAAATCGTCCGCGATCGAGATACAGATCGCCCGCTCGATTGAGCGCGTCCTGCGATTCCTGAGTGAATGGAAATTCCAGCGCGGCTTTTTCGAGTTCGACCGGATCGTTGCCGGAGACGTGGCTTAGCCGTTGTGCCGCTGCTTCGCCCACTACTTTTCGATACATGTCGCGTTGCTCGGGCGTCATGGTGGTCAGCATTCCGCGGATGAATTCATGCACGCCGACGAAACGAACGTTGAATGGAGTTTCTGACACCTTCACGAGCGAATTGTTGGTGTTGTGCAGTATTTCACCCAAACCTCGCATCGCTTTTTCGACGTCCTCCGGCGCGCCATTCATTTGGCGACGAACGGCGTCCAAGAGTGCCTGGACGTCGTGGGAACTTTCAAACGAGATGCGCTCCGGGCGTGTGAAATGTGCCCACTCCATGCCGAGACCGACGAGCGGTCGCACTTCGTCGGGCAAACGGCCCATCCGAACGCAGCGCTCGAAAAACGGGAGCGCCGCCTGGCTCAATCCCAACTCCCAACGTAACGTTCCGCGCCATGCGATGCAAATCGCCGCGTCTTGAGTAGGACTGGGATGGCGATTGACCGCTTCGCTCAAGACCTCGTCTGCGGCGGCAAATTCGCCTTCATTCGCCAGCGCGCGCGCCAGACCGCGGGAGATTTCCAAAATCTTTTTCGAACGCCCTTGATAATCCGGACCTTCTTCGAGACGCGTCAACACGTCACGCAGCGCACGGAGCGCTCCCGCATCGTGGTTGGCCTCATGCAAAACTTGCGCAGCCCATGTTAATTGATCAATCGAAAACCATTTCTGGTCGTCGAACATTTGCGCGGTGGACAGAGCGAATGCCATGAGCGCGGGAGGGTGGCTACGCTGATTCATGGAGTCCCGAATTGTGTTCAAATCGTTGGTCCGATCATTCATGGAATTTGGAAATTGCCGGGCGGCCAGCGTCGTGATGTAAAGGAGCATCGCAAGATGGGGTTCCGCGCCGATTCGCGCGCGGAAAAGACAAGTCCCTTCAGCGGGCGGTTCAAGCCTGAGCAACAGACGGTGGCGACCCTTGTCGGCGTGAATGGGTACGCGGTCCGCCTCGATCCGATACGTGTCCCAACTCAAATCGCGGCCAACGGATTTGCCGTCGATCCATGCGCTCCATGTCCCCGCGTTCGACAATTGAATGACCGTGTCAGCACTTTCCTTCTGATCGAAATCGCGCGAGAGATAGACGACTTGACCATCGCCGCTGAATTTCTTGATGTCGAATCCGAATTCGGAACGATCGTTGACATCGTTTTCCGGAGTAACGTCGTTCCAGCTTTTATCACCGTATCGAGCCGCGGGATCGGCGTTGGATTCCGGGCCTTTAATGTCGGGGTTGGGTTTTCCGTCGCGGCTGCGTTTGAAGGCGACTGTGCGCCATTTGCCGGACCACGTCGCGTCTCCGCACTTTTCGCGCAGCACATTCCATGCGATTTCTT
>JANXLS010000531.1 GCA_025355035.1 Planctomycetota bacterium
CTTTGACCATCGTGATTAATCCGGCTCCTCCAACGATCACGGCTGCGCAGATCTCCGGCTTTGATGGTACGCCGCTCATACCCTACACGCTCCAGGTTTCTGGGGCGAAACCCATAACGTTCTCAGCGACGAATCTTCCTAACGGCGTCACGATCAATGCGAGCACCGGGGTGATTTCGGGTACGCCGGTTGGCTTTGGATCGACTGTCGCGAGCGTGACCGCTGCAAACGCCGGTGGTGTGGGTTCTCAGAATATTGTCTTCAATATTGCGGCGTCGAAGCCGAAGATCACCAGTGTTCTGATCGTTCAGGCGACGCCGGGCGTTCCATTCAGCTATACGATCACTGCAGGCGGTACACCAATCATCACGTATCAGGCGTTTAATCTGCCGGGCGGATTGTCGCTCAGCGGAGCGGTCATCTCCGGTACGCCCACGGGACCGATCGGAAAAGTCAGCGCCACGATCATCGCGACGAACAACTATGGACAGGATCAGCAGACGTTGGACATCGACGTGCAGCAGACGCCACCGACGATTACCAATGCGACGTTGCAAGCCAGTGGACAGCAATTCCAACCATTCTCATTTACACTTACCGCCAAAGGCAGTCCGCCGCTTTCCTTCGCTGCGGTGGGCTTGCCCGCAGGCTTGGCGATTAATGGATCGACCGGCGTGATCTCGGGCTCGCCGACGGTGATCGGGGCATTCAATGTCGCCATCAGTGCCACGAATCTTTTCGGTTCTGATACGGGCAAGACGCTGGTGATAACCATTGCCAAGACGCCGCCGAAGATCACGAGCTCTTTGAGCGTCTCTGCGGGCATCAACGAACCGTTCACGTACCCCATCACGGCGACCGGGAGTCCGACGATTGCTTTCGGTGCGCAGAATCTGCCGCCGGGATTGAGCGTCGATCAAATAACCGGCCTGATCAGCGGCACACCGACGCAGACCGGCAAGTTCCTTACGACGATTGTGGCTGCCAACACAGCGGGATCGGATACGCAAACGCTGGCGTTCACGTTTACGGCCAACCCGCCGTTGATCACCAGTCCGCTGACGGCTTCGACGGGCACCATCCAGCCGTTTACGTACACGATTACGGCCAGCGGAGCCGGACCGTTGTCCTTCAATGCAACGAATCTACCGATCGGCTTGAGTTTCAGCGGTAACACGATCACGGGGACACCGGTCCAGCAGGGAACGTATCACATCACGCTGACGGCGACCAGCCCGCTCGGGTCGGATGTTGAAACGTTGACACTCAGAGTGCTGGATGATTCCGACGGCGACGGCTTCCCTGACGATCTGGAAGTTTTCGCTGGAACGAATCCCGCCGATCCGAATTCGAATCCGTTCACCGGTGGCAAGGGCTCGGTGCTGGTGTTGAACGTCCAGCAAATGAGCGTGAAGCTGAATTTCAAGAGCAGCAGCGCGGATACGATCACAGTAAAGGGCACACTGGATCTGCCGTCGGGATTCAGTGCGAGCGGCAAGGCGGCGATCATCTACGTCAGTGGAATCGCATCCAAGCCGATCCTGAATGCAAGACCCGCGACGAACAGTGCGAACATTGCCAGTCTGAGCAGTTTGATGATAAAGGGATCCGGTCCGGGCACGTCCTATTCGTTCACGTTCAGCAAGGGGAATTTTAAATCCAAGTTGAACAACATCGGTATGACCAACGAAAACGTGTTGGCGCCTCGCACCGTCTCGGCGCTGGTTTGCGTGTTCGTCAATAACACGCTCTATCGCAGCGACAAGGTCCTGACCTACACCGCACACCAGGGCAAGAGTGGCTCGGCGAAGCAATCGAACTGATAGACACGACGAGTTGAGTGAAATTTGAAAGTGGGCGACCCCAATAAATGGGTCGCCCACTTTTTTTTCATACTTTTGAATACTCACGCTAAGCGAATCTGGGTACGCGGTTATTTTCGACAGCTCTTCATTTTTCAAAGAATTTTTGGTTGCGCGTCAAAAAAAATGATAGGGTCAGGAAGGAGACCCGATAACACTTTTTGATGAAGGACGAAGCCATGAGCAACATCGCAACGATTCTTGCAAAAAAAGGCTCGGAAGTCGCATCCGTTTCCGAGAACACGTCCACCCTGAATGCGGCGCGTATCATGCGCGACCGAAAAATTGGAAGCTTGATTGTCCTGCGTGACGACACGGTCGTCGGAATCTTCACCGAGCGGGATTTGCTGAACCGCGTGGTCGCCGACGGAAAGAACCCCGCTGAAACGAGCGTGGGCGACATAATGACCACGCCAATTACCAGTTGTACACCCTTCACATCGCTTAAAGAATGTGCTTCGTTGATGACCAGTCGACGTATGCGCCACATCCCCGTACTCGAAGGCGATCGACTAGTCGGCATCGTCACCAGCGGCGACATCATGGCATATAAACTTAGCCATCTCGAAGAAACCAATGTGTTTTTACAGGAATACCTGCACGGGACGCAGCAATTGGCCGAGTCCGCCGTGTGACGAATTCGGGACGGTTATCGGACGTTGAAAAAGAATACTGAAATTAAAAAACATCGATATTGCGAACTCGGTAAAATTTGATATACCTAACGGACTCAATGAACTCATTAGGGCGAAAACGAACGATTGAACGTCTGCGAACGCCATATTTCCAGTCTCCTATTAGCCGCGATGTTGTTTGCCGGCTTGGCGTTGCATTCTGTCGCGGCACGAGCGGAAGAAACCTCTGAACCGCGCCCGATCAATACCTCGGCGGCTCCAACCCAGAACGAATCCTATGACGTGCCCTTACTTAAACGGACGTCGCGCGCTCCGAAAATCCATCCAATACTACCATCCGATCCGATTTACGAGGTCGTCCGCGTGTTGCATGAATCTGATGCCGCCGGCCTGACTTCGAACGCGGCTCCCATGTTGCGCGGAGAAGCCCCTGCGGCAAAGCCGGCGGAATGGCATGTTCCGTACGAGGAATCGACGCCGATAACGCGCCCCCCCGCGGGTCCAATTCCCGGTGGCAGCGATCCCGAAAACGCTCGTATCACGGCTGAAGGCGATGACTCCGAGCGTCCATTGTTGACTCAATCGCCGCGTCGTGCGAACCCGATGGGTCGCGGGAAAAAAGTGTCGGAGATCGTTCAGGTACCGATTAAGCTCCGCGACGCCGATACCCTCGGCGCGCCGCGCATTCCACAGACGACTGAACGCTCCGAACCTGAAACCGTCGCCGCTACGCCTCGCCTGCCGTTCCGCCCGGCTGTTAAAAAATTTGCTCCGACCGATCCGGAAATTGGGCGTTTCATGGATTTCGGCGAAGGTTCGGAAAAACAATTTGCGAAACAGTTGGTCGAATTGCTCCCTGCCGATTCATCGCTGACAAAATCCGCCTTGCGCGACGAATTGCCCCGCATTGAGAGCGGCAGTGCGTTGGATCGCGACGATCCGAAACCGCCCGCGCTGATCCGGCCGGTAATTCCCGAAAAGGCGCCTGAGGAAAAAGTCGTCGCGGCACCGGCTTCTGAACCTGCAACCGATGGTAACGACAACGCGGTCGCCGAATCGATCATGTCCGGCAAGATGTCGTCCGCCCGCAAATTGTCGTCGCAACCATCGACTGCGCTAGCCGGCCGATCCAATTCAACAGCAAAATCGTCGTCACAAACGAACGGCAAGAGTGTCGATCCCGAAGAACGGACGGCTCAATTGCTTCAGGAAATTCTGGAAAAGCAAAAGCAATACGCTGAATTGCTGCGCGATGCCAATAAGCGCCTGGCACCGACCGTCGAATCCAAAGTCGGAACTCTGATTCGTGGCGACCACGAAAAAAATGTGTTCACGACGCTGACGGCGCAGAACCGGCCGTTGGGTGCGATCGCCGTCAAGATTTTCAACGCGAAAACGAAGGAGCTTCTTCCGTGCCGGGTGCGATTGGTTGACACGACCGAAGCCGCCGCGCGAGCACCGCTTGCCACGGGATTCTGGTGCCGGGGCGCGACGCCGGGGATCAACGTGGTGTCGGGGATCGTCCGCGCGGAGATTCAACACGGGGGACGATTCTGGGGCAAGTTCGTCAAAGGCCTGCAAGTTCAACCCGGAAAAATCCTGTCGCTGGAAGTGCCCATGTCGCAGCCGCCGCAATTGGATTTTTCCAAACACGGTTGGATCCTGGCCGACCTTGACATTGGAATTCGCAAACAGCCCGGCGAAAGTTCGACGTGGTTTGGCGCTCCTCCGTCGATGAACGACTTGATTCTGGGAGCGAAAGCGGAAGGTGTGCGCATCGTCGGCGTTTCGCTGCCGTTGGGCGATGAGACCGCGATGAACCTGGTTCGCTCCGCACTTGAAAACCCGAATCCCGATGTGTTGTTGCTCCCCGTCTTCCCAGGACCGCGAAATCTTTTCCAGGGCGCCGGTTTCGGGTTGGGCGTAACGAGTTGGGACGGACTGAAAGCCACGATGGCCATGCCGGAAGCGCCGCTTCGCGACGGCTTCGAAGCAATTCGTTCGCGCGGTGGTTTGGCGGTCTTCAAAGATCTCAACGGGACACGAACCGCGTCCATTGAAAACGAAATTCTGCCGTACTACCGCCGCTTAAAGGACAACAATTTCTTTAATGGAACAAACGCATCGCAGGCGCATTTGTTTGGGGCTGCGGAATTTCCGTTCGACACCGTCACGAGTGCGTACGATGTGCTCGCGTTCGATGGCACGGATTCGATGGAAACCGTTTGGTTCAATTTGCTGAATGAAAACGCACCGGTAAGAGTCATCGGAGCGGGTGGGGGGAGTTTGGAAGGCGGGCGGATTCCGTTCGGTCAAACGTTCCTGCAAATGGAAGGCAAGCCGACGCGTGAAAAAGTCTTGCAGTCCATCACCGAAGGCAAGTCAATGGTGAGTTTTGGACCGGCTGTGTTCTGCAAAGTGTACGAACGCGACATGGGTCCAGGCTCCGTCTTGCCGACGGACGGTCGTCAGCTCCATTTTCAGATTCGCGCATTTTCGACACAGGCTCAAGGCGCGCAGTTGGAAAAGATTGAAATCATCCGCAACGGAAAAGTCGTTTACTCGCAGTCGATGGCCGAAGGCGAAGCCGAAATCCAGGACTTGCGCTGGCCGATCAGCGAAACGGCGAACGCGTGGTACGTCGTACGCGTGACGGAGCGTCAAGGTCATGAAACGGATCGCAGCAGCTTCAAATATTCCCGCGCTTGGACCAGCCCGATCTTCTTTCGCAATGCGGCGGCGGCGCCTTTCGAACCCAGCGTGTCGCATATACAAGGAACGCTGCGCAAGGGATTGACGCCTGTACGGGGTGTTGTAACGGCGTTGGCAACCGGAATGCCGACTCAGCGCGTCGAGTCCGGACCGGACGGATCGTTCTCGATCATTCTGCCATCAACCGGCACGTTGATCTTCGAAGCGCCCGATTGCGAGCCGATCGCGAAGCGTGTTTTCGAACACCCAAAAGTACAGAACGGCTTGGGCAGATTACTGGCTGCCGATGACATTTTAAAGAAACTCGCTGATCGCCCTGTTTTCGGACTCTGTCGCCGTTTGCTCTCCGACCTCGACTGGGACATCACACTTTCCCCCAGCACGCAACCGCCTGAACCGGCCCAGCTGCCGGAAGCGCAATAAGTAGTTAACGTATGCATCGGTGCAAGCAGATCATCAATTATTAACTCCCCC
>JANXLS010000397.1 GCA_025355035.1 Planctomycetota bacterium
AAACGCATCACGGAGCGCGACGATGCGTGCGTCCGTTGCTGCGTCGGCGGCGACCCTCTCGATGCGCGTTTTGAATTCGGCGTACGGCGTGCCATCGCCGTACGCGCCGAGCGCTTTCAATTCGCTGTTCAATTCGGAAACGGCAGCCGCGAGTAGCTTCTCTTTGTACGCGATCAGGCGAACTTCATATGCTGTCTTGACCGCAGTGAGGCGGTTGTCTTTTCGCACCGCAAGACAGGCCTCCAGTTCCGTTTTGAAATTGTCGAATTCTTTCTTGGTATCGAGCTTTGCAACGTCGCTTTGAAGCGTGGAGATGCGCTGTTGAAGGGATTTTTCAGCGGCGACCATTGCATCGCATTCAGCGATGATCGAATCGTCCGGGCGCATTTTTCGCGCTTGGGCGAGATACGGTTCAGCGGTCTGGAGAGATTCCGGAAGGAGTTTTTTGAAATCGACGACGATGTTCACAAACGCTTCGTTGGCCTTTTCTAGTTTGCCACGCTGTTCGAGCACGTCAGGGTTGCTCTTCCAGAGTTGTGTTGCGATTCCAAGCGCTTTTTCGGCTGCGCCCAAATCGACGCGATCCTTGATAAGCTGTTTGGCCGTCGACATGGATTTCGTGTAATTGGCGAGCACTTTTTGGGCGATTTCGTCCCGCGATTTGCGGTCGCGGTCGTCGGGTTTAAGCTGAGCGAGAGCGGCCTTTACGTCTCCCAAATCGCCCGTTCCGGCGGTCAGTTGTGAAAGTGTGTAGTCCACTGATTTGACGACGATGCGGCGCTTGGATTCTGTTTCGATCTTCGATGTCAAATCTGCAATGCTGGCGTGTTTGGGTTCACTGGATTTGACTTCGGCCAAGAGTGTGGTGGCGGTTTCGATGTCGCGTTTGTTATCACTCACGATTGCGTTGATTTCGACAATGTGTTTCTCGCGGAAAATGTCCTTCCGGAAACGCTCGATCTGTGCGAGTTCGTCAGGCTTTAGAGCGAGCTTTTTGGCTTGCTCGAAATTCGTGTCCGCCAACTGCAAATCGCCACTGGCGAGGGCCGCGGATACCTGATTGGACGCGCGGTCCAATTCCTTGACGCGGCGCTTCTCCTCTTCGGCTTTCTTGATCTCCCATTTCTTGCGTTCGGAAGCGTATTCTTTCTTGAGTTGTTCGAGATCCAGTTCCGGCGACGCTTTGTATTTTTCGAGCGCATCGATGACCTTTTGGGCATCGTCATATCGATTTTCGTTAACGGACTTTTTGAAATCGATCTGCCCGGTTTCGATGTCTTTTTTGATCGTAGCTTTGACTTCGTCGATCTTCGTGCTGAGCTTCTTTTCGATGGCCATCAAACCCGCATCGCGCGTGTAAAAGGTGCTGCGAATACGGGCTTCGAGGGCGTCCTGGTTGAAGCCTTCGGCTTCGGTGACGGAAAAGCGATCAAGGGCGGCGTAGGCTTTTTCGATGGCCTTTGTGTGGCGTTCCAATTTCGCCGTACCAAATGGATTGTAGATGAAGACGATGAAGAGCACCGCGGCAGCGGCCGTCCCGCTGATAGCCCAGACCCATTTAGGAAGTTTTTTCGGACGACGCTTAGCGAGCGGTTCTTCGCCGCGCAGAACGCGTTCCAGGTCGGTCAGGAGTTCCTTTGCGGTGGTGTAGCGCTCGTTTGGACGCTTACGCAGGCATTGTTCGATGATCGTGGCTGTGCCGCGCAAAATCGGGATTTTGGCTTTCAGACAGCGTTCCGCAATCGGCTGATGTTGTCCATGGATGGTCGCCGATGCGGTGGCGACCGCCCCCTGCACGTCTCGGAAGGGCGGGCTGCCGCAGAGCATGCAATACAGCGTTGCGCCAATGGAAAAAATGTCTGCCGCTTCGGAGACGGACGAACAGTCCATGACCTGCTCGGGCGCCATGTAGCCGGGTGTTCCGAGCAGCGTTCCGGAGATGGTCGGATCGTTGTCCTTTTTCATCATGGACTGCGCGTCGTCGTCGGTCGCTTTCGCCAGTCCGAGGTCCATTAATTTCGACGAATCAAACTTCAGTTCCTTATTTTTGCCATAGGGAATCATGATGTTCTGCGGCTTGATATCGCGGTGCATCACGCCGAATTCGTGCAGCGCTGCCAAGCCGTTGCAAGCGGCAACACAGATGCGAAGCGCTTCCATTTCCGGGATGCCGACCGTCGCTCCGGTCGCCTTGGCGGCGGTTTTCAATTTCTTCAAATAGCCGGACGCATCGGTGCCTTCGATGTATTCCATCACGAGGAAATGCAGCGTGCCTTCGGTGCGGGCGTCGTAGGTCTTAACGATGTGCGGTGAGGAAAACTTTTTCGACAGCCGCGCTTCAAGAAAAAATCGGCCGACGATGCTGGCGTCGGACGCGGCGACTTTGGGCTTGAGCGTTTTCAACGCGACTTCGCCGAAGCGGTGTTGATACCCGAGGAACACGTTGCCATTACCGCCTTCGCCGAGCTTTTTGATCAGAGCGATTTGATCGATCAACGGACATGTGTACATGCCGACTTGGATCGTACCGATTTTCTGCAAATCAGGTTCAGTGAGCAATAGGTTGGGCGGGTCTTCGGGATCGATTCGGGATTCGACGCTCTTGTGAAACTTCGGCGAATGGATGTCGTCCGAATGCGATTCGAATTTGGAGGCACCGTATGTCGGAAGCGGCTGATGTCCGCGCGTCTGGATCAGCGTGGCTTGGGGATCGTTGTCGGCGTAAGATGCCGAGGCAATATCCGACGCGGGCAGCGGAGGAGTAACCGGAGCGGTAGGAGGATAGATGCCTGTTAACGAAACGCCTTCAGACGACGAGGCTTGTGTTCCCTGTGTGCCATCCGGTCCAACAGGTACCGCGTCCTCATTCGCCATGGAACAACATTCTCCGCATCGAGTTTTATGCTAGGCATCACCCTACGAATGTCAACCGAAAATTAGGTGCAGGAATGCATGAATTTATGCACGTGGGGCGCATATTTCAACTGCGCAAAACAGGAGATCGAACGAGTGCTGATTCGTTTTTATTATTACTTTTTTTCTCCGAGCCAGTGGACGGCGTTTGCCAGAATCTTCAGCGGAAGTTCTTCTTTGAAGACACCGAAGGTTTCGTGGCCGGGGCGGAAATAGAAAACTTTTCCTTTGCCTAGATTCCAGACCATTCCGGCGCGGAAGTGTTCGCCTTTGTCCCACTTTTCTTCGAAGATCACTTCGTCCGGTTTTGGGACATGGAAGGGTTCGTCGTACATTTCGGTTTTCGAAATGTCGAACGTTGCCGGAATGCCTGTGGCGATCGGGTGGTCGGGTTTGAGCGTCGTGACGTGGCTTGGTTTTCCGTCGGCTCGGTAGGCGGGGAAGATGCAGCCGGGGAGTTTGATCGACAGGACTTTGCTGCCATCGGCTTCGGTCTTCAATTCGGAAGAGGGCGTGAGCGGAGCGTCGCGTTTGATGACGACTCGCTTGGGGTCATCGGTTTTGATTTTGACGATCTTGCGATCGTCGTCGCTCAGTTTGCTCAACGCATCTTCGATGGCTCGAGCCCGCATGGCTTGGACGAACGGTTCGGCCCAATGCGCGGAGTGAAGCGCGATCATCGAGAGTTTTCCGGATTTGATGCGTTCGACGATGTCTTTTGAGCGCTCGATCGAGACGTCATTGTTGCGGACGTGACCCCACCAGATGAGCACATCGGCGTTGTCGAGGTTCTCTTTTGTCAGACCTTGTTCGGGGTCGTCCATGCGGACGGTCGAGACATGGATTCCCGGCACGGCTTTGAGTTGCTCGGCGAGATGGTTGCCGAGAAAATTGGGGTAGATGCTTTTTTGAGCGGGCTGCTGCTCATCCCAGATGAGGACGCGGATGGGCGATTCTTCGGCGAATGCGCGGGACGAACAGATGGCGAGCGACAGCAGCGTTA
>JANXLS010000412.1 GCA_025355035.1 Planctomycetota bacterium
GCACCACATTGCCCGGAAGATCACTACGCGTCCCTTTTAAAAACGTAAGCGCACAACCCGCATGCGGCGTGATCACTCCCCCGCTGAACAGCCGCCCGGTCTGCATCATCTGATGCCCCGTATCGTGCACGGCGGCGGCGGTGTGATAGACACTGCGAACCAGCGAAAATTTGTCCGCGATTTTCGCATGCAGCGGCAGAATCTCCGAAATCTGCATTCCCGGCACATTCGTCTTGATCGGCTGAAACGGCCCGCGAATTTCGCTCGGCGCGTTCGGCTTCATGTCGAAGAGATCGAGCTGGCTGGGCGCGCCGAGATTGAAGATCAGAATGCAGCTCTTGTTGTCCGATTTCTTCCCAGTCGCCTCTTCGGCTTTGAGTTTGTTGTATTGAGCCAGCGAGAGCCCGAGCGCGCCGAGCGTGCCGACTTGCAAAAAGTCGCGCCGCGTTGTCCCATCGCACGTCGTCGCCGTACCTTTTCCGAGAATGTTGAGCATGTCCGAATCTCTCCGATGTGGCTGCTCTCATCTACACCAAAGGTCGAGAAATAGCCTCACGAGAGACGCTTAAGCGAGAACGGTAATTCACTTTGGAATGGGGAGTTCAGAGTATCTGAGGCGCAACGCTTTGACTTCAAACGCTCATTGTCACTGCGCCTCTGCATGAGAATCAACACGTCTGGCGTATTTCGCCCGGCGAATCGCCCAGCCGCCTCTCAAAATTCGGATACGAAAACGTTCGCAACTCCGTCTTGGCACCCCACCATCTCCGCGCCATGATGAGTAACAATTCACGATGGCAGCGTTGGTCGAGGTGGCATTGACAGACAAAATACACATCGCGATCCGCACTTAATTTTGCGAAGCGTTCCAATTCCGCAACGCCCTTTGCGCTCAACGAAAAAGTATCTTGATAACGGCTGCTTATAAATGCCGCGTTGTGATTCCCACCCAACCGTTCGCGCTCCGCATGAAAGTGATCGAGCAGCGTTTTGTTCGGGCCCAGCGCCTTGACGTACTCGTCCAATAACGTCTTCGATAACCCGCGCGGGTAGTGACACATCGGCAGCACAATCATGCCATTCGCCCTGTTCAGCGCGCCGGATTTCAGATCGTCAACGCAACCTTTTTTCAACATAATTGCGCTCGTCACCCTTTAGAACCTATCCCAAAACCCGACGCATCCATCTGCTTGCGGCGGGCGGCGTGGCCCTTCGTCA
>JANXLS010000420.1 GCA_025355035.1 Planctomycetota bacterium
TTTTCTCAGGCGTTTCATGAATTCAAAGCCATCGATATCCGGTAGGTTCACATCAAGGAGTACAACGTCGAAATCTCCACTCTGCGCCTTCGCAAGGCCGGATAACCCATCGCTCGCGGTCTCCACCAGGTAGTCCTCTTCGATGAGGCCCTGGCGCAATATCTGCGCCATCGGCGCGTGGTCTTCCACGACCAGTATCCGCATGTTCAGTGCTCCAATCCTAAATCCGCCGCTTCGCACGGCATTCGCGCAAAACTAGCGCCGCAAGGACTCATCGACGGCCCGGAAGAGCAGCGCGTTCGGAGTCTCAAACGATGGAAATCAACTCGCCGAAATGAGAATGTGTTTCAGATTTTCGCAGGCGTCCATCAACGCCTGTTCGCTGATGATCAACGGCGGCATGAACGTCAGCACGTTGCGGCCGGACCCGGTCTTTCCGAGCAAAAAACCGGCGTCCTTCATGGCTTCGAGCACAGCATCGGTCCGTTCCGCCGCATTCTGATTTTTCGTTGGCCTCAACTCGACTCCCTGCATCAAACCCTTGCCCCGCACGTCAACAACGGCATCGGTTGTTGCGGCCAGACGTTCGAGCCTCTCGCGGAGCAGCGCGCCCAATTCCGCGGAACGTTCCACCAGGCCATCGCGGCGGATCACTTTCAGCACGGTCATCGCCGCAACCGCGGTGACGGGATTTCCGCCGAATGTCGAGCCGCCCGGCCGTGTGTAGCTTTGCGCGATCGCATCAGTCGTTGCAAAATATCCGATCGGCGTGCCGCCGCCCAGCGCCTTGCCGCCCGTCACGATGTCGGCCGTCACGCCCCAATGGTCGAGTGCCCACGCCGCGCCGGTTCTGCCAAGTCCGGTCTGAACCTCATCAGCGATCAGCAGTGTGCCGTAGCGCCGCAACAGTGCCTGCAAGCGGGTGAAGTATTCGGGCGGCGGTGTCATCAGTCCGCCGTTACCCTGAATGGGTTCGACGAACATCGCCGCGGGTTTGCCACTGGTCGCGGTCTGGATTGTGCGCTCGACCGCGTCCACGCATTCGTAATGGCAGTTTCCATAGGTCTTCCCAAACGGACAGGACTTACAGTGCGGCGGCGGGACGAAAGAGACTCCGCCGACTGGATTCGGATCGGTCCGCCAGAACGCCAGGCCGGTCAGGCTCATGCCCAGTTTCGTGCGGCCGTGGAGACCGTTTTGAAACGCCAGGAACTCGCTGCGTCCCGTATGCAGCGTGGCCAGTAGCGCAGCTCCCTCGTTGGCTTCTGAACCGCTGGCGCAAAAGAATGAGCGCGTGATGCCTTCGGGCAGAAAGTCCGCCATGGATTCGGCC
>JANXLS010000476.1 GCA_025355035.1 Planctomycetota bacterium
ACAATCTACAAACGCGAAGCCGCTGGAACGGACGCCAGCCGCGCGTCCCTGACCGGTGCGATTTTAGTCACTCTCGCCGAATCCGTGTTGCTCAGCGTGATCGTTTGGGTGGTTTCAACGCGCTTGGATTTAACGCCGTCATCCACATCCGGACGCCAATCGAACGAGACTACCGCGCAGCAGAAAGACGATTCGGCCAATTGGATCGACGAGAGTCTGCTGAAGAAAGAACTCGCCGGAATAGATCACGACTACATTCAAGGTATGGTCGATAGCGGTGCGCTCCGGACCAAGAAAATCGGCGAAAAGACGCTCTATCGCCTGAGCGATGTTCAGAAGTTGAAAAACAAGTCCAAAGACGCTTTCGAATAAAATCTATGTCTTTCGAATACTCCTGCAGGGTAACGCTTGGCACTGAGGTTCTGCAACCACGTGCGTCGAAATGATGCAAAAGTTCTTCATTTTAGTGTTGCAAATCACCCGATGTGATCCCAAAATGCTTGCCCAAAGCACTTGAGCACAGCGGATAATTTCGCGAGTGCTCAAAAAATGTTAAGAACCCGTCATATGCTTGTATTTATAAGAAAATCATCGTAATTTCACTTGATTTCGATGGCGATCGTGATATTGACTTAACGTTCGAAGGCGAATCCATTCAGAAATACGTGGTTTGAGTCGTTCTGTAATGCAGCGCCCTCTTTCATGAAGTTGACACTGAGTGCGCTAACCCCTGCCTGCCTTTGCTGGCACCAGCTTTGCTCTCGCAGTTGTCGCTATGATTTTTTAGTGTTGTGGTGAAATTCAACCACCATTTCGGCCCATAAATTTGGGACAGCGATGGGTTTGGTTGAATTGTTTCTGTTTTTTGAGGCGAGAGAAGAATCATGAACTATCCCGGGCATCCAGAGAAGCAGGGTCTTTACGACGGTTTGAACGAGCACGATGCGTGCGGCGTGGGTTTTGTCGCCAATATGAAGGGCGTGAAGTCTCACACCATCGTGAAGAACGCTTTGCAAATTCTCGTCAACCTGAAACATCGCGGTGCCTGCGGTTGTGAAGTGAACACCGGTGACGGTGCCGGTATTTTGATGCAGATTCCCCACAAGTTTTTGAAGCGTGAACTGACCAAGCAAGGCGTGAACCTCCCCGAGCCCGGACAATACGGCGTCGCCAGCGTCTTTTTGCCGCCCACAGCGGCGTTGCGCGAGAGCACCCAAATGCTCTTCGAAAAAGCTGTGCGCAAGGAAGGCCAGACCGTCATCGGATGGCGCAACATCCCGCAGTACAATAAGGACATTGGACCGAGCGCTCAGCAAGTCGAGCCGGATATCCGCCAATTCTTCATCGGTCGCGGCGCGAACGTGAAAGACGATGACGCGTTTGAACGCAAGCTATTTTTGATCCGAAAACGCATGGAAGCCACGATCGCCAACTCCGACATGCGCGAGAAGAATTTCTTCTACGTGCCGAGCTGCTCGTGCCGGACGATTATTTACAAAGGCATGCTGAATGCCGATCAAATGAACTTCTTTCCGGAATTGTACGATGCGGACGTTGAATCCGCTTTGGCGCTGGTCCATCAGCGCTTTAGCACGAACACGTTCCCGACGTGGTCGCTGGCACACCCGTTTCGTTACCTGGCGCACAACGGCGAAATCAACACGTTGCGCGGCAACGTGAATTGGATGCGCGCTCGACAGGCACTGTTCTCGACGCCGCTCTTTACCGCCGCCGAAATGGCGTCCCTGATGCCCGTCTGCATCGAAGGCGGATCGGATTCCGCGATCCTCGACAACGCGCTCGAAATGCTCGTCATGTGCGGACGCTCGCTGCCGCACGCGATGATGATGCTGATTCCCGAAGCCTGGTCCGGCCATGAAAGCATGAGCCAGGAGAAGAAGGATTTCTACAAATTCCATTCGTGCATGATGGAGCCGTGGGACGGCCCGGCGTCGGTCGCCTTCACTGATGGCCGCGTGATCGGCGCGGTGCTGGATCGAAACGGTCTGCGCCCCTCGCGCTATTATGTGATGAAAGACGACATGGTCGTCATGGCCAGCGAAGTCGGCGTGCTCCCGGACATCAAGCCCGAAGACGTGGTCCTCAAAGGCCGTTTGCAGCCCGGCAAGATGTTCCTGATCGATCTGAGCCAGGGCCGTATCATCGACGACGCCGAAATCAAACACACGATCGCGACCGAAAAACCCTACGGCGAATGGCTGAAGGGCAACCTGCTCGAACTGGACGAATTGCCCGACAGCAAAAACGTTCCCGAGCCGGATCACGCCACTGTTTTCCATCGCCAGCAAGCGTTCGGTTACACGGCCGAAGATCTGAAGATTCTCATGTCCCCGATGGCGGTCAACGGCGAAGAGGCCGTCGGATCGATGGGTACGGACACGCCGCTGGCAGTGCTGTCGGAAAAGCCCCAACCGCTGTATTCGTACTTCAAGCAACTCTTCGCTCAAGTCACGAATCCGCCGCTCGACGCGATTCGCGAAGAACTCGTCACGTCCGTCGAAACGGCGATCGGGCCTGAGGGCAACATCCTCAATCCGGGTCCGGATTGTTGCAAACAAATCAAGTTGCACACGCTGATTCTGGACAACCACGAACTGGCCAAGCTGCGCGACATCTCCGTGAACGGCTACAAGACGCTCACCCTGCCAATGCTGTTTGAAGCATCCGCCGGCGGAGAAGGCTTGCGCAAAGCGATCGAAGCCCTGTGCGAAAAAACGGTTCAGGCCATCAAAGACGGCTTCAAAATCGTAATCCTCTCCGATCGCGGCGTCGACAAGGACAACGCTCCGATCCCGGCGCTGCTCGCGACGTCCGGTGTGCATCATCACCTCGTCCGCAACGGTTTGCGCACGAAGGTCGGTCTCGTGATCGAATCCGGCGAACCGCGCGAAATCCATCATTTCGCTCTCTTGATCGGCTACGGCGCTGGCGCGATCAATCCGTACCTCGCGTTCGAAACATTCGACGACATGATTCGCGACGGCTTACTGCCCAAAGTCGATCACAAGACCGCGGTCAAGAATTTCAATAAAGCAGTTAAGAAGGGCGTCGTGAAAGTGATGTCCAAGATGGGCATCAGCACGGTCCAGAGCTACCGCGGCGCGCAGATCTTCGAAGCGGTTGGCCTCAATAAAGAAGTGGTCGATAAATATTTCACCGGGACGGCTTCGCGCATCGAAGGCGTGGGCTTCGACGTGATCGCTCAGGAAACGCTGGCCCGACACAATAAGGCCTATCCCGAACGCGATGTCGCAGTCGATGCGCTGGATGTCGGCGGACAGTACCAATGGCGTCGCGACGGCGAGTTCCACTTGTTCAATCCGGATACGGTTCACAAATTGCAATACGCAGTGCGCACCGGCAATTACAAAACGTTCAAGGAATATTCAAAAGGCGTCGACGAACAGTCCAAGCGCCTGGCGACGTTGCGCGGTTTGTTTGATATTAAGACGTCGTTGCGAACCCCGATTCCATTGAGCGAAGTCGAGCCGGTCAGCGAAATCGTGAAACGTTTTGCGACGGGCGCGATGAGTTACGGGTCGATCAGCAAGGAAGCGCACGAGAATCTTGCCATCGCAATGAATCGCCTGGGCGCACGAAGCAACACGGGCGAAGGCGGCGAAGATTACGAACGCTTCCAGACGCGCCCCAACGGCGATTCCGCCAACAGCGCGATCAAGCAAGTCGCGTCGGCGCGCTTCGGCGTAACCAGCATGTATCTGGTCAATTCAAAGGAATTGCAGATCAAGATGGCGCAGGGCGCCAAGCCCGGCGAAGGCGGTCAGTTGCCCGCGCACAAGGTCTATCCGTGGATCGCGAAGACGCGCCATTCAACGCCGTTCGTCGGCTTGATTTCGCCGCCGCCGCATCACGACATCTACTCGATCGAAGATTTGGCGCAGCTGATCCACGATCTGAAGAACTCGAACAAGCACGCGCGCGTCAGCGTGAAGTTGGTCGCTGAAGTCGGCGTAGGCACGGTGGCGGCGGGGGTGAGCAAGGCGCACTCCGACGTTGTCTTAATTGCCGGATACGACGGAGGCACGGGCGCATCGGCTCTGACTTCGATCAAGCACGCCGGCATTCCCTGGGAATTGGGCTTGGCCGAAACGCAGCAGACGCTGGTGCTCAACGACCTGCGCAGCCGCATCGTCGTCCAGGCCGATGGCCAGATGAAAACCGGACGCGACGTCGTGATTGCGACGTTGCTGGGCGCTGAAGAATTCGGTTTCGCGACCGCGCCGCTGGTGGCGTCAGGCTGCATCATGATGCGCGTCTGCCATCTCGACACCTGTCCGGTCGGTGTTGCGACGCAGAACCCGGAACTGCGCAAGAAGTTCATGGGCACGCCCGAACACGTCGTCAACTTCATGCAGTTCATCGCCGAAGAAGTGCGCGAAATGATGGCGGAACTGGGCTTCCGAAAATTGGATGAAATGGTCGGCCGAAGCGATCTGCTGGACATGAAGCATGCGATCGAACACTGGAAGGCGAAGGGCCTCGATTTCAGCTCGATCTTCCATAAGCCA
>JANXLS010000479.1 GCA_025355035.1 Planctomycetota bacterium
AAACGCTCGGCAGGGAAACTGTTGCCGTGATCGGATACGGCGTGCAGGGCCGCGGCCAGTCGCTCAATATGCGCGACAACAAGGTCAAGGTCATCATTGGCAGCCGCCACGGAAAAAGCTGGGACCTCGCAGTCTCCGACGGCTGGGTTCCGGGCAAGACGCTGTTCGAAGTCGGCGACGCAGTCAAGCGCGCCACTGTCGTTCAATATCTGCTCTCCGACGCCGGTCAGAAAGCGTCGTGGCATGAAGTGCGCGACAACCTTCAGCCCAATTCGGCGCTGTATTTCTCGCACGGCTTCTCGATCGTCTTCAAAGACCAGACGAACGTGATTCCGCCGAAGAACGTTGACGTGATTCTCGTAGCGCCGAAGGGTTCGGGCACAACGGTGCGCCGCTTGTTCCTCGAAGGCCGCGGGATCAACAGTTCGTTTGCCGTCTTCCAGGACGTGACGGGCAAGGCTCGCGAACGCGCGATTGCGCTCGGCATTGCGATCGGTTCGGGCTACCTTTTTGAAACGACGTTTGAAAAGGAAGTGCTCTCCGACCTTACCGGCGAACGCGGCGTGTTGATGGGCGCGATCTATGGCATCTGGAAAGCGCAGTACGAAGTGCTGCGCGCCAACGGCCACTCGCCGTCGGAAGCGTTCAACGAAACGGTCGAAGAAGCGACGCAGTCCCTCTATCCGTTGATCGCTCAGAACGGCATGGATTGGATGTACGCAAACTGTTCGACGACCGCTCAACGCGGCGCACTGGATTGGTTCCAGCCGTTCTGCGACGCCAATAAGCCGGTTTTCGAAAAGCTCTATAAGAGCGTGAAAACGGGCAACGAAGCGCGCATCTCGATCGAATCCAACGGCAAGTCGGATTACCACGAAGGTCTGCAGAAGGAATTGGCGAAGGTCGCTGACGACGAAATTTGGCGCATCGGCAAGATCGTCCGCGAACTCCGCCCGGAGAGTAAAGGCCAGAAGTCGCTGAGTGGCGCGGCGGCGGGCGTCGGCATTGCTGGCGGATCAGCCAAAAAGAAGGCCCCGGCGAAGAAAGCGGCTGCAAAGCCTGTCGCGAAGAAGGCTCCGGTTAAGGTCGCTCCGAAGAAAGCGGCTCCGGCAAAGAAGTCTATTGCCAAGAAGGGCAAGAAGTAATTACACCTAACGTTTACGCGCGAGGCGGCAGACGGAGTCGGCTGCCTCGCGCATGCAATTCTGATTTTCGTTTTTGCGCGATTCGTTCTGGTGGGACAATTCTACCGGAAGCCGAATTGTGTTTTTTCAAACCCGATTCGACCCCATCGAGAAATTAACGACATGAGTGCCAAACACAAACGTCACGTCATCTCCGCCCTTGTTAAGAACGCGCCGGGTCTGCTCGCGCAGGTAGCGAATCTGTTCGCCGCGCGCGGCTACAACATCGATTCGCTGACGGTCGGCGAGACCGAACAGGCGAAGTTCTCGCGCATGACCATTACGGTCCGCGGCGATGAAGCGACCATCGAAGCGATGAAAAAAGGGTTGACGAAGTTCGTCAACGTGATCAAGGTCCTTGATTTCACGGGCGTCGATCACGTCGAACGCGATCTCGCGCTCGTGAAGCTGAGCACACCGGCTGGCGCGCGCCAGGAGATTCTCGAACTCGTCCAGGTCTTCGAAGGCAAAGTCGTGGATATCGGCCTGAAAGATGTGATGGTCGAAGTCGTCGGACCCGAATCGAAGATTGATGCGTTCCTGTTGATCGTGAAGCCCTACGGCATCAAGGAAATGGCCCGCACCGGCCGCCTCGCCATGGCCCGCGGGACAGCGATGGAAGGGCGGGAGATCGATTAGGTCGAACGCTTTTCGCCGACGTTGAACAGGATCCAGTTCGTTCTAAATTTAACGAAAAGTGGCAGCGCGCGGCTCAGCTTGCGGCGCGCGGATATCCCGAAAAAGTCTATTTCTCCCATCACTCGTTAATTTGCATGGTCGTCAACGTCGTCAACGATTGCTCCGGCAATTCCATCTCCGCGATGCCATTTACCGGCACGATGGGCGCGAGCGTTTTGAACAAAATGCCGCGCGACGTTTGAACGGCGTTCAAGGATTTGATTGCGGCAGGAATCCCGACGATCTTTGCTTTTCGTCCCCACGCAGCATTACTCAAATTGAATGTGTAAGTTGTCGTGTCCGCATTTTTTTTGCGAAACGCGGTGAGCAGTACGGAGGCGATTCCGCCAGTTGTCGTAAGCGCTTCACTGCTCGGCGGGATAAAACGCAGCCAGTGTTTTTGAAGTGCGAAACGCTCGGTTTCAACGGGTGTGCCGGGCTTTTTCGGATCGGCGGACATCAGCGAATAATCGGCTGTGTACTCCCAATACAGCACCGCTTGCGGACGCGCGAATTGGAACAGATTCTGGTAGTGCGTCATCTCACGGACGGCATAGTCAAATGAGCGAAACGTACTGTTCTTCCACGCGCCGGGATCGACGCCTGCTTCTGCGACGATGAGCGGACGATTCAGCGACGTAGCGAGATCGCTCCACGCCGCGTATTCTTGCGGTGTTCCACCGCCCCACGAATGGAACGACACGGCGCCGACGTATTTCATCGCTGTCGCGTCATCCATCGCAAGCTTGAGGTAGGCCAGCGGGGTTCGCGGATTGCTCACATCGCCCAGCAAACATTTCGTCTTCAATCCCAACTTTTCACACATCGCTCCCAGCAACTTGATCGCGTCGCGATGCGATTCGGGGGTGAACTTGATCTGCGCGCCGTAGTCGGGTTCGTTGAACGAAACGTAGTCCGGCTCGCATTGAAAATTCGTTTTTGCATAGAGCAGATACGTCCCGATCGCATCAACCGCGTCAGCCAAATTCTCGGGTGGAATAACGGTGCTCTCGCGGCCGACTTCGCGTTCGACGGTGCGTGTCATCCACGTCGGCGCTTTCCAAACGGAGGCGATGAACGGAATTTTTTTGAGTGACAACTCGCGCATCAGTTCGAATTCGCGCGGAATTTTTCCGGCGGTTGGAGTCGGATTGCCTCCCTTTGTTGGGAGCCAATCGTTCAGCGAAATTTCGGTGCGCGCGAACTGCGGCTTGAGCTCTGAAAGCGTCGCGACCTTTTCGGGCTTGTCGATTTGAAAGCAATAGTTTCCGCCCAATCCTTGGATCGTGTAGCGCGGTGCATGGGCATCCACGTTGAATTCAACGGGCGATGTGTCCGGTTGGCCGGACGTGCTCAGGACCAGTCCAAACTTTACGGTCTGGCCTTTGGTCAGAAAGCCTTCGTGCGCGTGAATCAGGATCGAGAAAATTTGGCCCCATTGGCGACCGTCTTGAATCGCGGCGTTGATCGGTTCATCGAATTTCACTGCGAATCCGATTGTCTTGTCCGGATTAAAAATTCGAATACTCGACAACGTCCCGCTATTCAGAATCTTATGTCCGAAAAGTTCCGCAGGCAATTCACCCGTCGCGCCGTCTTTCCCCGTCGATTCAAAAATGCCTCTCGCGAAAATCTCTGACGGCAAATCGATCCAAAATAACACGCCCTCGACGGCGCTGTCGTTCATAGCACTCGCGACGAAATCGAAGCGTAAGCCGTCGATTGTAGTTGATACAGTCTGCGTGATTTCGATGTCGCAGTTCGCGCCGTCACCGAATCGCGTCTGCCAATGTTTCTTTCCGCCTGCTTCAAGAAAAGTGGTTTTCAGAGCATCAGCAGTGTGGATATTTTTCCATCCGTTTTCAGGAATTCGTACGGATGCCTTCACGTCAAGCCAGCCGGTTCCGAGGGCGATTTGAGTCAATTGGCCGGACGCGTCAAACTGATTTTCGAAGGCCTGCACGAAAGTCTCTGACAGAGTCGCGAAGGCGCAGAGAACGGCTAGGAGAAGGGTAGGCAAACGACTTGTCATAGATTCATTAACAGCGCGAGCGCGACTAAAGACAGTCGTCTTTCAATAAAAATGATTCGCGTTTATTTGCGCGAATCGATGTTTTAGTGTTCGTGGCAGTGCTCAAGTTCCATCGTCTTGATTCCTAGTTTCGTCATCAACACCCGGTCGGCATCGGTCTCAGGATTGCCGGTCGTGAGCAGTTTGTCGCCGTAGAAAATCGAGTTCGCTCCGGCGAGGAAACAGAGCGCTTGAATCGCGTCACTCATCTGGCGGCGACCGGCGCTGAGGCGTACAAAACTCTTTGGCATCGTGATGCGCGCGGCGGCGATCGTGCGGACGAATTCGAGTGGATCGAGCGTGTCTGTTCCGTTGAGTGGAGTGCCTTCGACCTGCACGAGATTGTTGATCGGAACGCTCTCGGGTTGCGGAGTGAGGTTGGCGAGTTGCGCGATCAATCCCGCACGAACGCGCCGCGTTTCGCCCATTCCGACAATGCCGCCGCAGCAAACGTGCATCCCGGCGCCGCGCACGCGATCGAGCGTGTCGAGACGGTCCTGATACTGCCGCGTGGAAATAATCTCGCCGTAGAATTCAGGCGACGTATCGAGATTGTGATTGTAGTAATCGAGGCCCGCATTTTTG
>JANXLS010000486.1 GCA_025355035.1 Planctomycetota bacterium
CGACGAAGCCGCGCGCATTGCAGCTGAAGCGTCGCGACCGCGCGGATTCGGCAACAAAGCGCTCGGCCGCGATGGACGCACCGAAGGCCGCTCGAATGCCGACGCTGCGCAAGCCTTCAGCGACGCGATTGACGCGTACGCCAAGGATCATCCGGGCAAGACGCGCGCGGAATGCGCCAGCGCGGTTGCGCGCGCGAATCCCGACGTCCAGCACGCAGCGCTCGAAGGTGCGAACCGCGCCGAAAGCGTCGAAGGCTATCGACAGTACGTCGCCGAAGATCTTCGCGTGGGCGACAAGTATTAAATCCATCGGTTACAGGTGTCTGTAACCGCTCGCTTTTCAAACTGCCGTGACGGGGCGCTCAAAACAGAAAGGTTCAAACGTGAGTTACAATCCATCCGCTAAAAACACGTTTCACACTCAAGCCGCGCTCGGTTCGCGGCTGCGCGTGAAGCTCGTCGGTACGCTGACGGTCGATCTGGCCGGAGCCGGTGACGAAGGTATCGGCTTCGCTGACCAGGGCAATCAGACGGTTGTCGATGCGCTCGGCAATACGCAGTACACCGACACCGACGTCGTGCTGGCATCGACAGAGGGCACCTTCGAAGCGGTCGCCAACGGCGTTATTGCCGTCAATGCTGAGTACTACGGCGCCGCAGCCGGCAAGATCAGCGCGACGCCGGTCGGACGTCCGCTCGGTCGCGTGCTGGAAGCCGCTTCAGCCGATGGCGATATCGTGCGCGTCACCTGCTACGGAGTTCCGAAGTTTTCGCTGCTGAAAACCATGTCGTCCGCAAGTGCCAGCGAATACCTGTTGGTCGCCGACGGTCCCATCAAGCTCGCGAAGCTCCAACTGCTGCCCCAAGTCGCGGGCACGGATGCGGGCGCGGTGACCGCGCAGTTCCGCAAGATCCTCGCCGGTTCGGGCGATCTGGCGTCCGATGCAGCGGGCGCGAATGTCAAGGAACTGTTGGCCGGTACCACCGTCAATCTGAAGAGCACCGCGGGTACGCCGGTTGTCCCGGCGCTCAGCGCGACGCCTGCCGATTTGATCTTTGCGACCGGTGACATTCTGGCCGTCAAGTTCGCCGGCACGTTGACCGCGGTTGTGGCTCTGGTCCAGGCGGAAATGGTTCGTCAGTAAGTTCACTCTCGATTCAAACGCGCGCTCGGAATGGTCCGAGCGCGCGGTAATCACACAAAACACTCAGCAGCTTTTTGACGGAGCTGCCCACTCTAAATGAAAGGATCTTCGCAACATGCCTATCCCATCGACAACGTTGCAACGTCCCGATTTGGGCGTCACCGTCGAAAACTTTGATCTGTTGTCCGATCGCGCCGGATTCGTCGGTACTCAGGTCATGCCTACGTTCGAAACGCCGTTGGAAGTAATGAACGTCGGCCGCATTCCGCTGCAGGAACTGCTCAACAACCGCGAGACCTCTCGCGCGGCGCGAGGAGCCTACAATCGATCCGATTGGAAGTTCCAGGACTGGGGCTTTGCAACCAAAGAAAACGGCTGGGAAGAAGCCGTCGACGACCGCGAATACAAGCTCTATCAGCGTTTTTTCGACGCTGAAGTCATCGCCGTCAAGATCGCGACCGATACGATTCTGCGCAACATGGAAAAGCGCATCGCCGCGAAGCTGTTCGACACGGCGACCATCTTCACCGGTGCCAAGACCGGTGCCGGCTCGAATTGGAACGTCGCCGGTGCGTCGACGCCCGTCGAGGATATCGACACAGCGAAGACGGCGGTCTGGCAGAATTGCGGCATGTGGCCCAATGCGCTGGTGCTGTCCCGCCAGTTGTATTTGCGCCTGATTCGCTCGGCTGAAATCCAGAGCCTCGTGAAGTTCGCGGGTGTCACCGATCCGAGCAACATCAACGCGAGCACGTTGGCGCAGCTCTTCGATTTGCCGAAGATCCTCATCGCCGGCGGTTCGCAGAACACCGCGAACAAAGCACAATCGCCAGTGATTGCGGGCATCTGGGACAAGACAAAAGCGCTCGTTTGCCGTGTCACCGATTCGCCCGAAAACCCGCGCGATCCGTGCATCGGCCGAACCTTCAACTGCGTCGCGACCGGCGGCGTGGCAGAGGGTAAAGTCGAGATGTATCGCGAAGACAAGACGCGCTCGAACATCTTCCGCGTGCGCGCCGAAACCGACGAAACGATCATGATCCCAGAGTGCGGATACGTGCTCACGGGCCTGTTCTCCTAATCGTGATTGATGCACCGGACCGTCAACCGGTGCGTTGATAAACCCGCGCGTTTCACACCTCCACG
>JANXLS010000509.1 GCA_025355035.1 Planctomycetota bacterium
CCTCTCGTCAGGATAGCAACAAAGAGTTGAAAGCGACGAAGCAGATGGTCGCCGACAACATGCAGAATATCCGCGCTGAAATGGCGTCGGAACTCGACAAGGTCCGCAAGTTCATGGACAACCAGTTGAAGGAACTTTACCCCTACGCCTATCAGCCCCGACGCCTTGATCCGGCCAATCCTCCGGGCGAACAAGCAGGCGAAGCGCCGAAAAAGACTGACGCTCCCGCAGCGGAACAGAAGTGAAAAGGCGAGTGCTGAGTGCCGAGTGAACAGCGTTTTCGCCACTAGGCATTCTTCGTACTGTTGATTGAAATCAGGTTCTCGACTGAGCGGACGCCGCATTGCATGCGGGCGAGTTCTTCGCATAGGGTTTTGTCGAGCATCGTTGGGACTTCGCCGCGCAGACAAATGCGGCCGTCCGCGCACGATACGTTCACGTCATCCATCTCAAAATCTTCGCAATAGGCCAGGGCACCCATCACGGCGCGTGACGCGGCTTCGTCGCTGACTTCTTCCAGCGGATCGACTGTCAGCGTGTTGATCACTTCGACGACGCCGCGGCAATGGCTGGCGACGTTTTCGGCAAGGAAGCGCTCTTCGGCGGATCGGACATTGCCGTTCAATGTCGCGATGCCATCTTTAACGTGAATCACGGCAATTCCATGGGGCAATTCCGCGTGTGCATCAAGCGCTTGGCGGATATGTTCGGCGACCTTCTTGTCAGCAATGCTTTCGGCGGGATCCACGCGGAGCAAATCTTTGAGCGCTTTCACGCCGCGCAAACCCATCACGAAGCGGTGCAGGACTTCTTTTTGGCGGAACGATCGGACCGTTCCGTCGAGCGTCACGAAACCGTCGCGCACGGCGACTTCGATTGATTTGGTTTTATAGACGTCGCGGAGATGCGCCAGGATCGACGCGCGCAATTTCTCATCGCCCGTGCGGACTGCGTTGGATCGGGCGGAAGTGTGGGAACTGACAGAAGAACGAGTGGATTCGCGTTTGGTCATAGTGGCTACAGAATACTCTGTCTTCGCGACGGCTCAAGCGAAACGCTGCCACCCTGATGGGATTGTAACTTTTAAGTTATTGCCTTTGCAGGCGGGACGCCCGTACCACAATTTCGCGTTTTAAAGCAAGGAGTAACTCTAAGGTTACACGCCTCCCTACTGGGGGCTCATTCAACTACATGCCCATTTCGCTGTGCACGAACGAGGTGTCGTAGGCTCCGGCGACGAATTTGACGTGGCCGAGGATTTCGCGCAGGAAGGGGGCGGTGGTGGCGACGCCATCGAGGACGAGTTGTTCGAGGGCGCTGCGCATGCGGCTGACGGCTTCGATGCGGTCGGCTCCGTGGACGATCAGTTTACCGAGCATGGAGTCGTAATTCGGCGGGACGACGTAGCCGGAGTAGATGTGCGTGTCCATGCGGATGTTCTTGCCCTGCGGCGGGGAGAACATGCCGATTTTGCCGGGCGAGGGGGCGAACTTTCGCGTGGGGTCTTCAGCGTTGATGCGGCATTCGAGGGCGTGGCCGGTGAAGGTGA
>JANXLS010000580.1 GCA_025355035.1 Planctomycetota bacterium
GGCGGAGCGGCGAACTGGGGCTGCGGCTTTCTTCCGACAACGTATCAAGGGGTCCCGTTCCGCGGCCAGGGCGATCCCGTACTTTTTCTTTCAAACCCGGCGGGCATTGACGAAACGATGCAACGCGACACGCTCGACGCCGTCAAAGCGCTCAACGAAAAACGGCTCGGCGTCGTCGGCGATCCTGAAATTTCGACGCGCATCAACGCGTTTGAAATGGCGTACAAGATGCAAAGCAGCGCGCCCGATCTCGTCGATCTTTCCAAAGAATCGAAGGAAACGCTGGCGATGTACGGAGCGGAGCCCGGCAAGTCGTCGTACGCCAACAGTTGCCTGCTCGCGCGCCGCTTGGTCGAACGCGGAGTTCGGTTTGTCCAGGTGTTTCACGAAGCATGGGACCACCACGGCGGTTTGGTGAAGGGTCTAAAAGAGCAGTGCGAAAAGACGGACAAAGCCAGCGCCGCTCTTGTCAAAGATTTGAAGCAGCGCGGTCTGCTCGAGGACACGCTGGTTATTTGGGGCGGAGAATTCGGGCGTACGCCGATGGTTCAAGGCGGCAACGATGGCCGCGATCATCATCCCAATGCGTTCACGATGTGGCTCGCCGGCGGCGGGATAAAAAAAGGAGTCACGATCGGCAAATCCGACGACTTCGGGTTTAATGTCATCGAAGACAAAGTCCACGTCCACGACCTGCACGCCACAATCCTGCACCTGCTTGGCTTCGACCACACAAAACTGACGTACCGCTTTCAAGGCCGCGATTTCCGGTTGACCGATGTCCACGGCGAAATCGTGAAGAAGATTTTGGCGTGACGATCAGCTGCGGTTTGTTCAATCAAGTCCGTGGGGATTCGGATCGTTCAACACCGCGCGATTCGAGAACGGGAGCGTTCTCAGCACGTAATATTTTCGTTTACGTATACCGCATCGCCAGTTGAATCACGTCCTGAACCGCCGGTCGCGTTTTGCTCTTTGCGGAAAGTTCCGAGAACGCGCGTTGCACGGCTTGCAGCGCCACATCCGGAGCGACTTCCTGCAATTGGACGACGGCTTTCACAGCCAGATCCGCGTCGGCATCCAAGCCTGATCCGATCGCGCCGCTGGCTGCTTTTTTGATGCTTGATCCGGATACTTGAACCGCCCCGGTATCGGCGGCAGGTTTGTGAATCAGAATCTTGCCAAGCTCCAGCACAATCTTCTTCGCAGTGCCTTCGCCCACGCCTTTGACGCGCTTCAACGTCGCGAAATCGCCGAGCCGAATGGCCTGCTGAATATCCTCCACGCGCCCTGCCGAAAGCACCGCCAGAGCCGTCTTCGGCCCGACTCCGCTGACCGTCCGAAGCTGCAGAAAAAACTCGCGCTCCTTCTCGGTCGCGAATCCAAACAGCGTCTGCGCGTCTTCCGTGACATGATGATGCGTCAACAATTTCACGCGTGACCCCACATCCGGCAGCCACGCCGCCGTCGAAATCGGAATCCGCAGCAAATACCCCACGCCCCCGGCATCCACCACAGCTTCCGACGAAGTCTTCGAATCAAGCGTCCCGGCAATGTGGTTGTACATAGGTTCTCAATAAAATGTGCGAGGATTTTCAACGCACGTAAACGTTATTCCGCCGGCACGAAGATCGACAACACGTCGGTATTCCAAGCTGCAAGAGCATCGCGACCATCAGCGCAGTAGCCGGGGATGACATCCCATTCCCGGTACCCGTGCTCCGCGAATTCATCTGGAAGCGTCACGACCCTATCTCCGAATCCATCGACCAGGCCACACTGCTGATGTGCGGCGATAAGCAACAGTCGCTCGGGTTTATCGGTCCAGTTCACAACACGCGGCCCATCGAAAGGCATATACCCTTCGAATTGATGGGTACCTATTTTATTGAAATTGGCATCGAAAAAAGTAATCGTGTCAAATGCCGTGGAAACAAACTGATCACCCGGCAAATCAGCCCGAAGTTTTCCTGTTACAACATGTGAATAATAACCGCCCCGAATTCGCTGCGGCCGATGATCGTTGCTTGCATTTGGGCGGACAAATTCTTTCGCGTTGTAGACCCACATGCCCTCGTCACCGTTTGACACGCACAATCGCATGGACTGAATTTCGGTTGCGCTATCGAAAATCGACAGCGAACTTCCCGGAAGATAATTTTGAATTGTATTGAGCAATGAACCGTCATCATTCAACACAGATTTTCCGGCAATGATTTCGTCTTTGCCGTCTCCGTCGAGATCCCCAGACCAAATGCCGCCGCGCAGATCGCCACGATGCTTGAAGATGGGATATAGAGTCGGTTCAGCCAACGGGTCCAGCACGGCGAGATTGAATCCGTCGCTGACGATGATTTCTTTTTTTAAGCCGGTTCCCTGCGTGTCACAGAACGCGATTCGGCTGACGTCCATGTTGAGCGTTTCGTCGCCATAACGTATTCCGCCACCGACACCCACAACGGCTTTGAATTCATCACTCACCGCCGTCGTCGAGGGCGTCTGAGCACTCATCATGAGTCGCCCTGTTTTCGCATGGCGAATTTGAATGTCATATCCAAACACACAGACGACAACGGGGTGTTTGTCGCCAAATACGTCGTGGAAACGAAAGGGTAGCGAGCCGGTGACAGACCCATTCGTTCCGTCTGCCGACGGCATACCTGCCTGCCACAGTATTTTTCCATCCAAATTGATAGCGGTCAGACATGTCAATCGGGTAAGGCTGATTTGCTCCGCGACATCCCTCGAACTCTGCGCGGCCAGAATCTCGAGCTTTCCATCGCCGTCAACATCTGCAAATTCAATATTGCGACCCGTTGCCAAACCATTCAGCGGCACCGTTCACTCAAGTTTCATCTGCGGGTAAGCTGCTCGCTTTTTTT
>JANXLS010000627.1 GCA_025355035.1 Planctomycetota bacterium
TCTATCGCCACGGCCGCGCCCGTCGCGCACCCGTTCGCGCCCTGGCGTTGCGTCGAACAAACAGCCACAATTTCTTCCTGCATCGTGGCATCGATGTAACCGCACGTCACTGGCAACGTCGCTTCCGGTTCGAACTTCGCATCGATGACCATGCGCAGCCGCACCGGGCCGCGATCGAAGAGAACATCGAGTTCCACGCCTATTTCCGGACTGACCATCATTGCCGGGAATGCCGCGTCTCCTTCATGGAAAGTGCCGTAGCCGACTTCATTGTTCCAACCGTCGATCGAAGCCGTCGCGTCAGGCATATAGCGTTCGGCCGGCGACCAACTGGAGATCAAACCGACCGCGCCAGCGCCGAGAACCCGCATCTTGACCGAGCGCGGTTCCATGATCGTGTAAACGAGCTTGCCTTTTATTTGCTGCTTCTTCGACTCCAATTCCGCTTCGTCGCGAATGCGAATCGCCACAGCAGTGACGCCGCCAGCATGTGTAGATCCCGAAAACGCCACGACCGCCTGCGGACGCTTCTTGCGTTCGGCGAGAATTTTGTGGCGAAGTTCGAACGGATCAATGACTTCCAGCAGCGCCGACGTACATTCCCAGCCCATCGGCATCTTCCAATCGCCGTAGACGGTCTTTCCATCTGCCGGGGCGTCGAATGGGCGCGCGCGGATGTTCCATTCGCGCATCTTCGCCGACACGTGCCGATAGGTCGCATGATAGGACGAAATAGACGCTTGCTTATCAGTCTGCCAGACTAATTCCGTCAATTCCATCAGGTTCGCTTCGGAGACTCGATCCCCGATCGCTTTGAGGCGTTCCCGAATTACGTTTCGCATGCCGCCTTCTCCTTTAAAGCGCGGGGTGCCGAGCACTGGGTGTCGGGAGACGGTCCAGCGCCGCTTTCCCCGACACTCAGTGCTCAGCACCCAGCGCCCAATACGATTTGAACTGCATTAAACCGGTTTTACTGTAACCCTAAACTTCTCTCCTAAAATTGTGTAGCTTACCAACGTTCCAACTGATTTTCCCAGTCGAAATGGACTCCACTCCGCACGTGCAAGTGCGTTCCAAAACATGCACATGTGCGCCATTCCGCCTTAAACGTCTCCCGATTCACGCTACATATCTGTTCTTTAAATACGAAAAATGTATTCGTTTCATTTCGCGTTATTCGATGTTAAAGCCGTTAAAAAATGTTCCAAAATAAAAATGCCGGAACAGTTTCCCGTTCACGGACCCTTCGCTCCTTATTCTGCCCCGGCATATTACACGACTTCGCCAGCTTGTTCAAAGGACATTGCAGCAAACGAGACGGCGCTGTGTGAGCTTTCCTTCATCATTTGATCATAATTGAGCAATTTTCCACCTTTTAACGTCCGTCTGGTAGAGCTCAACATCGTCAGTACGGCCAACACGGCATCGACATGTCGCGAGTTTTGTGTTCGAACGATCTCGTTGTAGAACCCGTCGGCGTCCAGTTTTTCGATGAATTTCAACATCTTCAAGTCCATACGTTCGAGGGGCTTAAGCAACCGTTCGTCGATCATGCTGCTGTGCCCAAATTCAGGCCCGACATGACTCAAATCCACGCTACATAAAAGACACCACGTGCGTCCGCAGTTCTCCAATTCATTCCGAAGCGCGTTCGAGAACCGTATAAATTCGTCATTTTGGAATGGATTTTCATCGCGTGCAAGAAAAGAATCGATGTTCCCGCACAGAATCGGTACAATCTCGATGGGCCGATTGTACCGATCGACGATCAGTGACTGCAACAAAGTTGTTTGAAATTCAATTGAATGTTCCCCGCGATGCGCCAATTCCGCCGCCAAATCATTAGCGCCAGAGGCGAGATGAAGTCGACTCGAGATAACGCGAGCATTCCGAACAATTCCACACGGCGTCTCAAAGTCTTTTTGAGAAACGCTGTAGAGTTGATCGCCTGTTGATTGGTGCGACACACCTAAAATAATGAATAAATCCGCTTTTGAATGCTCGATAATTTCTTTATAGGCATGAGCATACGTCGCGCCACCAACGCGGAGATCGATATGCGGAATGACCAGCGCCCGGATCAAATCAGTCGGCACCACCGATGTATCCGGCAATGCGCCAGGACCGTCCGGAGCCGTAAAAAATCCCTCAACGGACGCCTTCAAGGCAGCAGGTTCCGTCGGGTAAGCCGACCCCGCATGAGCCGCGATCCACGAGGGCATTTTCAGATACCGAGCCAACCGCTGATTGATCTTTTCGTCGAACGAAAGACTGTTCAAAAACATCGCCTTTTCGAGTTCAGTCTGCAAAACCAGTGCTTGTTCCGGCTGGATCGCATGCGAATATTTCTCACGAAACGCGTCCGAAACTTGCATGGCGTTGCGCTGTCCGTCAAAGAGCAGAGCGAGCATATAGGCCCAAGTACTTAGCACGGCTGGCTGAATCGCAAAACCATCAGGATCTTCAAGTAAAACCGAATTGTTTTCGAGATCGTTATCCGCATCCGCAATGCCATCCTCGCCGACTTTAATAAGCTTTGCGCGAATTTCTCGAAGAGGAGGAATCGGATCGTAAATTGTCTCGGCAAGAGCGCGCAGTCCGGGCGAATGAACGGTGGACGCGTCGTCTTGGTTGGATACGACCTCAGTGGACTCAAACGGCGGAGCCACAATGGCATCGAGATTTAAATTGTCTGCATCGTCACTCGAAGTCACCATAGATGATCCGGTCAATGAAACGCCCGAGCCGCGCGCAAAAAGCCGACGCATTTGAATAAAACAAATTTAGCAGAAAAATCGCAACCCGCCACTGTTTATCGACCAATTTTCCTTGACAGCCAGACAAAGAACCGTAGAATTCATCGTGTTAGTCAATACGCGGGTGTAGCTCAGTGGTAGAGCGCGACCTTGCCAAGGTCGAAGTCGAGGGTTCGAACCCCTTCACCCGCTTCCGTTTCAATCAAGTTTAACTTCATTCCATCACAAGCCTTTATGTCAACGCCTTCGGCTCCTGCCGCGAGTCGTTGCATACCATCTGCATAC
>JANXLS010000632.1 GCA_025355035.1 Planctomycetota bacterium
CCTGCCGCACCTTCACGGGCGAGAGCCAATTGACGTGAATGTGAGCGAGAATATTCGACGCAAAATACAATGTCATGTACGCCATGTTTTCAGGCTTGCCCGGAACGTGCCCCATGCCCGTCGCCGACACGGCAGTCGCGCGTTCAGGAAGAATGAAATCAAGAATCGAAAGATCGTGGACCGCCAAATCCCAGAGCACATTGACATCGTGCTGAAACAATCCAAGGTTCACGCGCACAGAATCGTAGTAGAGGAAATCGCCGAGATCGCCAGAGGAAACAAGTTCCCGGATTTTCTTCACCGCGCCTGTATAGATAAACGTGTGATCGACCATCAGCACGAGTTTCTTCGAAGTAGCGAGCGCTATTAATTGAGCAGCTTCGCGCGATGAAAAAGAAAGCGGCTTTTCAACGAGCACATGCTTGCCCGCCTTGAACGCCATTTCGGTCAACGGAAAATGCAGATGGACAGGCGTCGCGATGGCGACGGCATCGATATCCGGATTCGCCAGCATGTCGGCGAATTGCAGGAACGTCTGCACACCAGGAAAGCGCTTTTGGACCAGATTTAAACGATCCAGTCGGCTGTCGCAAACGGCGACCAGCCGCGCGCCCGGCGTCTCCGCAAAATTGCGAACGAGGTTGGGGCCCCAATATCCGTATCCGACGACGCCGATTCCAATCATTCTAAACACTACCTTTGCGCTGAATACAAATTCGGGAAGAGACAGATTTGAATAGCATATTTGTCATTTAAAATTTGTCATTTGCGATTTGTCATTTGTTTGAATCGACGCTGCATTTTTCGCGTGTGTCGCCGACAATTTTGGCTGGGACGCCGGCGACGATGGCATAATCCGGAACGTTCTTTGTCACGACGGCTCCCGCACCGACGAGCGCGCCTTTGCCGATTTCGATACCACATAAAATCGTCGCGTTGCTGCCGATGCTGGCGCACGCTTTGACGCGCGTCGGGACAACAATCCAATCCGCCGCCGATTGCAAGCTGCCGTCGGCATTCACTGCGCGCGGATACGGATCGTTGGTGAACATGACCCCGTGTCCAACGAACACGCCGTCTTCAATCGTGACACCTTCGCAGATAAACGCATGGCTTGAGATTTTGCAATTCCGACCGATCGCCGCGTTTTTCTGAATCTCGACAAACGTCCCGATCTTCGTTCCGTCGCCAATGGAGCAGCCGTAGAGGTTGACCAAATCCGGATGAAAAATCAGTGCACCCGGGCCGAGCTGTACGTCTTTCGCAATAGGCATTTTAATCGATCCGGGAGTTTTTTAAGTTGCAAACGAACAACGCTCGTTACGGAAAAGAGCGTAATCATTAAGACAAATTGTATAGTAGAAAGTGTGATGATTCGCAAGCGTTCACGTCTTCGGAGTGCCAGTCGGAATTTTTGCGCGATTGTCTCGAAAGCGAATAAATCGTCGAGACAGTTTTCAGCAGGGATTCAACCCCGCCGGCTGCCCCGCTCCTTTAGCCGAATCGATACACGCGTTTTGCGTTCGTATTCCACAACTTGTGCTTGGCCGAATCCGTCAACGGAGCGGTGATTTCATCCAGCGCCTCAACCCAGCGCTGATACGACGCGGCCATCAAAACCACAGGCCAATCGCCGCCGAAGAGCACCCGGTCTTCACCGAAGACTTTCATGACGTGTTCGATGTACGGTCGAATGTCATCAATGCCCCAACGATCGCGCTTCGCTTCAGTTGTCACGCCGCTGATTTTACAGACGGTATTCGGCATCGCGGCCATCGCCGTCATTTGCTCACGCCATGGATCGAGAACCTGTTCCACAATGTTCGGTTTGGCGATGTGATCGATGATGAATTGAGTCTTCGGGCATGACTTGACCAGTTCCACGGTCGGTCCAAGTTGCTTGTTATTCATGCACAGATCGCACGTCAATCCAAACTCCGGCAGCAATTGTGTCCCAGCGATGAAATCCGGTTGCAGGCAAAACGCGGGATCTTTTTCGCCCTGCGTAATGCGGCGAATCCCTTTAATAATCGGGCTGATCCCTGTCAGCGCTTTCAGATACGAGCGCACTTTCAAACCGTATTCTGTCGGCGCTGCTACAACAACAGCGCGAAGCTTCGGTTCGCTCCGCG
>JANXLS010000651.1 GCA_025355035.1 Planctomycetota bacterium
ACGCCCGCGAAATGCGCCGGGCCTGGACGAAGGTTTTTGAAGACGCTGAGCAAAGCTCCTCGACCCACCTGGAGGTCGATGCCGAAAAGGCCATCGCCGAAGCCACGCTTGAAACGCCTATCGCCAATCTCGGGCTGTCCAGCCGCGCGTTCCACGCGCTGGATCGCCTCAACACGTTGACCGTGCGCGATCTGCTCCGGCTGCGCCACGGCGATCTCATTTCGATCCGCGGCATTGGCTACAAAACCAAGCGCGACATTCTAGGCGTGCGCCGCCGCCTCAAGGACCGCTTCCCCAACGAAGAGGAACGCGACCTGCCGCCTTTGCCCGACGGCGGCACGCTACTTTCCGATGGACGCGACGCGACGCTCGACGCGATCTACGACAAAATCGTCCGCGCGTCCGGCAAGGACGAACAGGGGCAGAAATATAAAGAGGCCATGTTGGGCATCGGCGACATTCCGTGGAGCGGCCCCAAGCATCCGTGGCCGACAAATGCAGACGTGGCGGCACGCCACAACGTCAGCCGTCCGACGATCTCCGTGCCGTGGGGCAAGATTCAGGCGCAGTGGCGCAAAAGCGGTTCGTTGCGCCAAGTTTGCGAGGCCATCGCCAAGCTGCTGGAAGAGCATGGCGGCGTCATGACGGCACTCGAATTGGCCGAGGCGGTTGCGTTGAAATTCGGCATCAACAGTGACGATCCTGTGCAGCGCAAGCTCCGCCCACTGGTCGTCACGCGCGCGGCTGTCACGGTCGAAGAGAGCATGATCGAGCCGCGCTTCGAGCTCGTGCGCCGGGCACGCGCCAGCTTGATTGTGCTGGTCGCGCGCACCGATGACGCCGGACAGTGGCGCGAGGTCCCCGGCACCGAACTCGCCGATTACATCGACCGGCTGGCCGAAGTCGCTGACGAGCTTGCCGCCGCGTGGCCACCCGCCAGCCCGACGAAAGCGCTCGCGCAATTGAAGGCCATCAAGATTCCCAGTTTTTTCGACGAAGACGCGTTTCTGCGTGAGCGCTTTTCAGAACGCCGGTTGCTGGCGATTGCCGCGGCGGCCAGCAAAACGGCGTTGCTTGCGGCCAACAAGCAGGAGTTCTACCCCGAGGACCTCAGCGCTGAAAAGGCACTTAGCCTGGCCAGCGGCACGCTCAACAATCTTCAGAAGGTCACTATAAAGGAGCTGCAGGATCGCGTCCGCGCGCGTTACCCCGAAGCGCGCATGTTGCCCAACCGCCCGCTGCTCGACGAAATTCTGGCCGCGTCCAAGCTCGATTTGACATGGGACGAAGCGCAGGAAGCGTATCTGCGCCCGTTGCCGAAAATTCCGTCGCTGTCGAGCATGAGCCTGATTCGCTCCCGCCGGGCGCCGGAGAGCGCGGACGAAACGACCGCGCGCAGTTGCCAGGCCCGGCTGACGCACGCGCGCAAGGCTGAAGGTTTTCTTGCGATTCAGGTCAAGCCGCAGCACGCGCTGGTGGCGCAGCAGACGCTCACGGAGACATTCCCGGAGCTGGCGGTTCACGATATCGACGATCTGCTGCTTGGCGCGCTGGCCGACGAGGCGCGCGCGCTGGGAGCCAGCTGGGATGTCGTGTTGCGCGCGGATGCCGCCACGCCGGGCGGCACCGATTGGACGCGCCTGCTGACGCTGGTCGAACGCGTCATGCCGGCGATCAAGGATCGGTTGTCGCGCAGCACCGCGCCGCTGCTGCTGCTCAATCCGGGCTTGTTGGCGCGCTACGGTCAGATGGGGCTGCTGGAGCATCTGCGCGACACCAGCGGCACACCGGAAGGCCCGCCCGGATGTTGGGTGCTGATTCCCACGACCCATATTCATTCCATGCCGTTGATCGACGGCGTGGTTCTGCCCGTGATTGGCAGCGCTCAGTTCATGATGCTGGACCAATCCTGGATCAAAACCCCATTGCCGCGTCAAGCGTCGTAAAAAGGAATCGCGTCTCTCGCAATCATGTTGAACACGGCAACCCTCCTCGAACACTGCCAGCGCCAGGTCAAGCGTCTCACCGACGACATCCGGGCGAACGCCACCGCCACGCCCGCGCTCAGGCAGACGCTGGAGGCCGAGCACGCGTGCTTGCGTGAAAAAGGGCGGACAGCCACGACGTTCATTGAATGGGGCGAAGAGCAGTTTACGCAGACTGCGGTTAATTGGTTGCTTGCCACGTTGTTTATACGCTACATGGAGGACAATGGCTTGATCCGTGAAGCGTGGATTTCGGGGACGATCCACGGCCCGGTCAACCGTCTGGAATTGGCTCAGCACGCGCGTGAGCTTTACTTCAGCGAACACCCGGCGAAGAGTGATCGAGACTACCTTCACTACGTTATCAGCACGGTCGGTGAAATCTCTGCCTGCCAAGCGCTTTTTG
>JANXLS010000791.1 GCA_025355035.1 Planctomycetota bacterium
TTCTTGTCGCAGCCGCCGAAGGCGAGCAGACCGTCGTGGTTCATGCCGCCGCTGACGACTTCGATGCTGTCGGCGATGACTTCGCGCGAGACCAGCGAATAGCGCATGCCTTTGTGGCCCATCATAATGCCGTCGCTGGCCGTCGGCGCGCCGTAGATTTGCGGCACACCGCCACCGGCTCGAATGCCTTCGATGCCTTTACGCGCGAGACGATCGAGGTGGGCGTTGCAGGGAGTGATGTCGCTGTGCAACGAAGCGACGCCGACCATGGGTCTTGAGAAATCGTCGTCGAGGAATCCGACGGCTCGCAACATCGCACGATTCGGGGCGCGTCCCATTCCGCTGGTTGTTGTGCTGCTTTTTGAATTCGATTCGTGCGCCATGCCCTAAGCTCCCTGCGTTTGCGATTTGTTCGATGAGAAATCTACTGAAAGGTCAATCATATGTAAAAAAAGAGGGTTCGCAAGTCGGACGCGAGACGGCTCCTTTACTACTCGCCCTTTTAGCAGATCATTTCCCAGGGTCCCGCTTTCCTGTTCGTCGTGTCGTTCTTTTCTTTGCGCCTTTGCGCTTGTGCGAGAGACTCATTTGATCGAAAAAGAGTCGAGCGGCTGCAATCAACGAAACGATTTCGCTATTTCGTTCGGGGTGGTTATACTCCGCTCGAATCAACTCCAAGGAGGATGTAGCGGCAAATCATTATGAATTCGCCTACCCCGCCAGCACCCGAGCCCACACCGCCGGCACCCCGCGTTTGGACGACGCTTGACCTTATTAATTGGACGAAAAGCTTCTTCGAAAAGAAAGGGTTGGAGCATCCGCGGCTCGAAGCGGAGTTGCTGCTTTCGAAAGCGCTGGGGTGCGCACGAATAAAGCTTTACGTCGATTTTGAAAGGCCGGTCAGCGCTGAAAACCTCGCTAAGTTTCGCGACTTTGTCAAACGCCGCGGGGAAAAACGCGAGCCGATGCAGTACATCGTCGGCAACGTTCAATTTATCGATTTAAAAATAAAGGTTACGCCAGCCGCTTTGATTCCTCGACCCGAGACGGAGATTCTGGCGGTCTGGGCGTCAGATCGGGTCAAGGAATTGCAATCCAAAGGGATGGTCGCGCCGCGGCTGTTTGATCTGTGTACGGGATCGGGTTGCATCGCGCTTTATGTAGCATCAAAGAATTTGGAAGCCGAGATTGTAGCGTCGGACATTTCGAAAGACGCGTTGGAGCTGGCTCGCGAGAACGAACACGCGCTGAAATTGGGTGAGCGCGTGAAGTTCGTCGAGGGTGACCTCTTTGGAGCACTGGAAGGATTGACGGTGGCCGAGGCGTTTGATGTGATCGTGACGAATCCGCCCTATGTCGATGAAAATACGCGGGCGGAATTGCAGATAGAAGTGCGCGATTTCGAACCGCAAGGAGCGTTATTTGCCGCTGAAGGCGGCGTCGCGATTTCACGCAGGATCATTGCCAATTGCGACACATGGTTGAAGTCGGGCGGATGGCTGGGGCTTGAATTTGGAGCCGGGCAGCACAAAATCATCGAAGAAATCGCGACAGGAACGGGTATTTTTGACGATATACAAATCGAAAAGGACGGCGGAAAATTGCCGCGATTTTTGATGGCGCGGAAGAAATGAGTGTTTAAAGGTGATGGCCATTTGGCAACATTTGCAAAAATTGAGAATACAATATGATTGTTTCCTCGTTAAATATGAATAGAAATCACTTTTGAAACGTTTTCTGAAGGATTGAGTTCGATATAAATGTCTCTTGAATGGACGATTCTCAATGCGCAATCTGTGGAACGCATTGGGTCAGGTGCGGAAGCAGGTCTGTGAAATGACTCTAAGTATTTGTAGATATAAGGGGGTGCGCGAGCATGGTTCAAATTAATTTCGCTTCGCGCGAAGTGAACTGCAAGATCGTCTATTACGGGCCTGGACGCTGCGGCAAAACCACGAATCTTCAGCTTGTTCACGAAAAGGCTCCGGCCAATTCGACGGGTGAACTGGTTTCAATCGCAACTGAAACAGACCGCACGTTGTACTTCGACTTCCTTCCGCTGGACCTCGGCACGGTTGCGGGAATGCGCACGAAGTTTCAACTTTATACGGTTCCAGGCCAAGTTTATTACGACGCAACGCGCAAGCTGGTTTTGCAAGGCTGCGACGGCGTTGTCTTTGTGGCCGATTCCAATCCGGATTTGATGGCTGAAAACATTGAATCGCTCGATAATCTGACCAAGAATCTGCGCGAAAACGGCTTGGATATCATGGAACTGCCGATCGTGTTGCAATTCAACAAGCGCGATTTGCCGACGGTGATGTCAATTGACGAGATGAACGCGAAGCTGAACCGTAATAATTGGCCGATAGTCGAAGCGGTCGCAGTCAACGGCGATGGCGTCTTCCAGACATTGAAAGCCATTTCGCAGGGCGTCATCAAACGTATGAACCGCGAGCAGGGTTACAACGAACAGGGCCAAAAGCCGGCTCGGACGTCAGCGTTGGGAGCGAACACGAAGGCACCAACGAGCGGCCCCACCAACAAGTCGGTAGTGGGAAATCCGCCGCAGCAGGCAACTGCATCCACGCGCGTTCCGCCTCCAG
>JANXLS010000826.1 GCA_025355035.1 Planctomycetota bacterium
TGAAAATTTTGAGAAGCCGGTCGGCGGGACGGCCCAAGAAGAAACGCGGGCGTCCACGAAAAAAGTTGGTGTGAGCGGTCAGCCCGACAGCCAGCCTGACAGCTCATTAATATAATAATATAAAGAACAAAGTAACGCCCTGATCACGCCGCTCTGATCGCGTCCCAAATACTCAATCTCCCAAGTCCTGCGTACATAACCAATTCATCAATTAAAAACAGGAACAAATGAGAATGGAGTTACTCATTAACCGGAAGTAACGGTTCTGTTATTAAACTGCTTTGATGGTGGTTGATGATACAGGATTCATGAGAAGAACCTTTTACATCTTGTGTAGAGGTTCCTACCTGGAGGGGAGCAGCGTCCTGACTATGGCTGTTGAGTCCACAGTAACAGCAATCTATCACTAGATTCTGTCCGTTTTCTTCTGAAGTACGCTTTGTTTGTGGGGATTGAGATTGAAAGAGGCGACCCACGCTGCTTCTGTTCCTGGATTCACGATTTAGTATCCTCAAGCCGTGTGAATTCTTGAGTGGATGCGTAAGAGTGCGTTGGTTTACGCCAGAGAGCGTTCGTAAACGCTCTGAACTACTCGCCGGTGCCATCGTCCGCCCTGCTTGGCTTTTACGCCCACGGTGTTCAGCAGTGTGGCAATCGCGCCGAATGCCAGATTCTTGCGCTCCCGCAATACCTTGATCTTCGTGATGGCCGCTTGCTCGTCTTCGCAGGGAATGAGCGTCTGCTGATCGTCGGCAAGCTGGAATCCAACCGGCACTTCACCCACGCGGCGGTTTTGGCTGTGCTTGATGTGCTGCATTGCTGTCACAGTTCGCTCACTGATCAAATCCCGTTCAAATTCTGCCAACACTGAGAGCAACCGGTACAGCATTTTGCCAGCGGCGGAAGTCGTGTCAATCTTCTCGGTGATCGAAACCAGATCGGCTCCGGCTTTGTCCAATCGCTCACTGATCGCGATTGCATCTTTTGTGGAGCGCGCAAGGCGAGAAAGGGAATAGACGACCAGCGCCGCTTTGTGCTCGCAAGCCGCGTTCATAGCGGCTTGCAGCCCCGGCCTATTCTCCGCCCTTCCGCCGCTCAATCCGGCGTCTGTATGAATCCCAATGAGTTCGTAGCCATTGCACAGGGCCCACGCTGAAATCTTGCTTTTCTGTGCCTCAAGGCTCACTCCTTCGTCGGCCTGTGCTGCGGTCGAAACTCGAATGTACCCAATCGCTTTCAATTTCTTTTCCATTCTCGCTGCTCCTTTTTTGGGGTTAAAGATTCGAGAGAATAAAAAAACAAATGACGTGCCAGCGATACAAGGCTTGGTAGCGAGATAATAAAGGTATATTGTAGATATTTCGTAAGTATATATAACTAATTTCGCGTGGCACGCGATTTGTTTTTATCATATCAGCCTGACCATATCGCGACGACTTATACGTCAGCCTGACATGGATTAACGCGCACCTTACCCAAAGTACATATACGACGGGTTGTATCGTCAGCTTCCGCATATACAGCCGGGCTTTGTATCGTCGTGGCAAAAAGTTTGCGTTTTTTACTTTGTCCACTTTGGCAAGTAAATCATGAGCGGCACAGCCGCAGGAGAAGGGAAAATGCGCAAGACGACGAAAAACACGAAGGCGACGAAAGCCATCGGCAAGAAGGCGACGAAAGCCGCTCCGAAGGCCACGGAAAAGGCTCCCGCGAGCGCTCCGGCACAGAAGCCGGTTGAAGCTCCGAAGGTCGAGGAAAAGGCCAAGAAGGCCAAGCACGCGGCAATCGAAAGCGGCGGGACGATCCAAATCAACGAAGCGGTGGGTATCCACTTCCGCGCGGACGCGCAAACAGCGCCGATTGAAGGCGACATGGTGATGGTGGTCGTCGGCGAGTCGGAAGTTCCGCTGATCGTCACTTGCACAAAGCCGCTGGTGGACGGCTCGACGCTGATCCAGGCGTTCGTGACGAAGAAATCCGGCGACTACAAAATTCTCGGCGAGGCCAAAGGGCAGACGGCGACGGTGATTTGGAAATAGCCCACTTCGCCCGTGGTCAATCCGGACTACGGGCACTTTCGCTCAACGCAAAATCAGGAGATTACCAATGACATGCAGAGTTCAAGACGAAGAGTGTGGGACAGATGCCGTCGCCGTCATAGGCGCGAACGTGAGCTTAGGCGAAAACGCTTACAGGTTAACGCAAATCGTGATCGACATGTTGTGCCTCGAAATGAAGCTCGATGACGAAATCCTCGTCTCGGATGAAATGAAAGACGGCGCAAGAATCCTGACGTGGAATTGGCGCGATGGAACACCAATACCAATCACCTTCACGTTCATGAAATAGAACCGACTCCGGCACAGCTCACGCCGAAATGGGGCATTTCGGTTACGAATCCCGGCGCGGAAATGGACCGGGATAAAATCGGCCTAGCGGCGCTATTTCCCAAATTACACGCCAAGCCGCCCCGTGCTCTAATTGATCGTGACGCGAACGTAAACAAAAGTGAACAATGTAAACTCTTCTCAGCCTTGTTCATACCTGTTACGTTGCCGATCATCGCAATGGAGCATCAATGGGTAAACCGAACCGAATAGTGGCGTTACGCCTACCGCCGGACCTAGCCGAGCGCTTGGGAAAGTTACAGGCCGCGTTCGACCTACCGCCGAGCACGGTTCTACGATTTCTCATTGCATCTCAGCTTGAGCGGCCTATCGACGAGCAAATCGAAGTGATCACGTCGCAGATCGTTAAGCCGCACAAGAACTCTGGCAAATGTCTCACTCGAATTCAGTTGGACGCTGCATCAAGAAATAAAGTGTAATACGGAAACCACGTACCCCGGAGAACGGATCATGGCAAAGGGTGAAACGATTTTAGTTGTCTGTCCAAAATGTTCAAAATCTACGTCGGCGAGAATTACAACCTCATCGTGTTCGAGATCCTCAAGGGCGAGCCGCGACCGATCACCGTCGCTGCGCCCGAGCTCGAACCGGCGCTGGCGGCGATCGTGATGCGGGCCATCGCGCCGCGCCGCGAGGATCGCTGGGCCGGCGCTCGAG
>JANXLS010000840.1 GCA_025355035.1 Planctomycetota bacterium
GCGGCGAGCATCCATTGAACCGATCCCTCGTACTTTTCCTGAATGTCCTGATCGTTGCCAGTTGCGGACTGATTTACGAACTGTTAACGGGAACGCTGGCGAGCTATCTTCTTGGCGATTCGATCACTCAATTTTCGCTCATCATCGGAATCTACCTTGCATCGATGGGCGTGGGCGCGTGGTTGACAAAATTCGTCGACACGCAGATCGCCCGGCGTTTCGTCGAGATCGAATTGGCGATTGCCCTGATCGGCGGCGTGAGCGCGCCGGTGCTGTTTCTGACATTCGCCTACCTGCGTTATTTCCATCTCTGTCTGTATCTGACCGTTTTCCTGATTGGCTCGCTTGTCGGCATGGAATTGCCGCTGCTGATGCGCATCCTCAAAGATCGATTCGAATTCAAGGACCTTGTTTCGAAGGTCATGATGTTCGATTACATCGGCGCACTCTTTGCCTCAATACTTTTCCCGATGGTACTTGTTCCGCGGCTGGGACTCGTGCGAACATCGCTGACGTTTGGAATCCTGAACGCAAGCGTGGGCTTGTGGGCAGCGTACATTCTTGCTCCGGATATCAAGAAAGGATTGCTGGGCCTTCGCATTCGAGGCGGGGTTGTCGTCGCGTTTCTGCTGGTGTGCCTGATCTGTTCGAGCAAATTAACGTCGCTGGCTGAAGACGGATCGTACTCGGACGAAATTCTGTACGCGCGCAGCACGCCGTATCAGCGCATCGTAATGACGCGTGGCAGGGCCGGATTTCAGCTCTTTCTGAATGGGCATCTGCAATTCAGTTCGTCCGACGAATACCGCTATCACGAATCGCTGGTCCATCCGCCGATGATGATTCAAGAGCACCCGAAGCGTGTCCTTGTCATGGGCGGCGGAGATGGTCTGGCGTTGCGCGAAATTCTAAAATATCCGAGCGTCGAACACGTCACCCTGGTCGATCTCGATCCGGACATGACGCGTCTCTCGGTCCATTTTCCGCCGCTCGCCGAATTGAACAAACACGCCTTCGACGATTCGCGAGTGACCGTCATCAATCAGGACGCAATGGTGTGGCTCGAGACCGCGAACGCGCCATTCGACGCCGCCATCATCGATTTCCCGGACCCGAATTCATATGCCGTCGGCAAGCTTTACACGACGCGCTTTTACCGCATGCTGAAAAAACGCCTGACGCCGACCGCGAGTTTTTCGGTACAAAGCACATCGCCACTCTTCGCGCGTTCCTCATATTGGTGCATCGTCAAAACGATCGAAGCCGCTGGCTATTCAGTGCACCCGTATCAAATGACCGTTCCAAGCTTCGGCGTCTGGGGCTTCACACTCGCCCGACCAATGCCTTTCGATCCGAGCGAGATAGCTGCATCGCGCGCGCCAAACGGGCTTCGCTTCCTCAACGAAAAAACGTTGCCCGGGATGTTCAATTTCAGCGAAGACATGACGCCCGTCGCCGTTGAAATCAACCGCCTCGATAACCAATCGCTCGTGCGATATTACGAATCCGAATGGCGAAAGTGGGAGTGACGTCATTCCCCAATTACGCGCTTGCGCCGCAAAATGTGATGGTAATGCCGCGAGAAACGATGCGCTTCGTCGCGAACGTATTGCAACATTCTCAGAGCGGGTGAACGGCGCGGAATGCGCAAACCTTCTTCATGTTCCAGCGTGTAGACAATCTCCTCTTTCTTTGCCAGCGATGCAAGATACGGCACTTTGATGTTGTGCGCGTTCAACGCTTGCTGAGCGGCATGAAGTTGTCCGACGCCGCCGTCGATCAACACGAGATCGGGCATCGCGAGGCCCTCTTCATTCAATCGCGTGTAGCGCCGCGAAACGACTTCTCGAATGCTGGCAAAATCATCGTTGCCATCGTGGCTTTTGATCTTGAATCGGCGATACTGCTCGCGCGTCGGGAGGCCATCGACGAAACTGACGAGCGAGCCGACCGTCTCCTTGCCTTGCAGATGCGCGATGTCGATGCCTTCGATGCGGCGCGGTGCGTGATCGATTTTTAAAATCGCCTGCAACTGAGCGACGCCATCTTTCGGATCAATGTGCAACACTCCAGGTTCAAGGCCATCCGTCAGCGATCCTTTGTCGCGCAAACTTTGTATCGCTTTCAAGGTGTCGCGCAAGGCGGCCGCGTCTTCATATCGACGATCTTTCGCCGCGAGTTTCATGTCGCGCTCGAGCTCGCGCTCGACCTCTTTGGAATGACCTTGCAGAAATGAAGTGAGCCGACGCGTGTCAGCGGCGTAGTCGGAAGCGCTCTGCAGATTTGCGCACGGCGCTTTGCACCGGCCAATATGGTATTCGAGGCACGGCCGATAAAAATTATTCTTCGGGTCCCCTTCTTTGATGTCGAGCGAACACGTTCGGTATTTGAAAACGCGTTGTAGGATTTGAAGCGCGAGACGCAACCACGTCGCGCTGATAAACGGGCCGTAGTATTTGCTATCCTTGTTTGTTTTATCACGCGTCACAATAACTCGCGGAAATTGCTCGCCGGTGATTTCGACAACAGGAAAATTAATGTCACTCTTCGAGCGGATGTTGAAGATCGGCTGCAGATCTTTGATCAATCTATTTTCGAGCAGAAATGCTTCGACTTCCGAATTGCATTCGATGAAATCGATGTGCCGGATGCGCGCGACGAGATCGAACGTCTTGCGATCGATCGGCCGTTTGTCATCGAAATATTGTCGGACGCGCTTTCGGAGCGAGATCGCTTTGCCGACGTAGATTTCGTGGTCGGTGTCGTCCTTGTAAATATAAACGCCGGGAGCATCGGGCAGAGCGTCAAAATCAGGTTGAAGATAGTCTGGCAGCGGCATGAGAAAATTCGATTCTGTGTTTCGAACAAAACGAGTCGTAGGCGACTCGTCTTCTAAGTCATTATTATATCGGCGCGACGACGAGATGAAACCATTTTTGATTCTAGTGTGGCACACATCTTGACGTTTTGGCTTGGGTCTTTTGAAAATGCACTTCGTTGCTGGCTCCGTCACAGATTATGTAGACATGCTGTCGCCCCGCGCACAAAATCTGTATGCATCACCACACTAGCCAACGTCGGTTTTGCGATTTCAATTCCGTCTCTTTCATTTATAGAAAGACACGTAATCTTCATTCCCGGTCGAATTCAATTATGGCGGAAACACCTCTGGTCAGCGGCGCTGCAAAAGAATGGCTCTCCGCACGGCGCGACGAACTCAACGCGCGCTTCCGAGCCGCCAAGCAGCGCTACGCAAAACTCGACGCGCAAAACATACTCGCGTTGAACGCCGAGTTACTCCCCCCGCTCGCGGGGAAAGGCGAAACCTATTCCGCCGAATTACTCTCCGAAGTCTTCGATCTGATTCTCCTGCACTCCGGTCGCGGTCTCCTGTCGCTCGCGCCTTCACCGATGCGAATACTCTTGAGCGAAACGTTTCCAAAAATTCGCGCGCTGTTATTGCAGCGTTCGACCGCGCTTCCATCGGAACTCTCGAACGCTGTCGAAAACCTGCACGAAAAAGGCGGCGATTTTGCACGCGAAATTGGGGCGATGGCGTCTCAGTTTCAAAACGTGGGTCAGATTCGAAGCGCGGGGGCGCTGCTCGCGTGGCGATTGGGAGAAGCTCGATTGCGCGAACAGGCGTTGAAGACCGCATCGCAATTACCGAATCCCATCGTATTATCAGCGCTCGGATTGAGCGACTGGCCGGAGACCACCGCTCCGCTTGCGCTGGGATCGTTGGTCGGTGACGCGTGGTGCCATCCGCGAGACCGTCTCAGTCCGCAGACACTCCAAAAGCTCGCTGACGCGGGGCGCGAAAAAGTAGTGGAGATGCTCGAAAAGCTCAACCCACCGTTCGGAACTTTACCGACACCGGCGCGACAGGCCGCAACATGCGGTGAGTTCGCCGGATTTGGTGGGCGGTTTCTTGCGCCGCCGAAGCTCCTTTATGTTGGAAAAAACAGACACCGGCACCACTTCTGGGTTCGCAGCGGAACGGAGAATTTTCGCATCGACGCCGACATTTTCGGCTCGGTCTGCCGTCCCGATCCGAGCGCCGATTTTCCCCTGCAAGAGACAGCCTGGCGGGCGGGCGTCGGCGCGACGCTCACGAGTTCGTTGCGCGGGTCGAAAGAATCCGTTCTGTACAACGACGGCGAACTGTACACAAACGGTGTCGGCAAACGATACGAGGCCCTGCGTGATGCATCGTCGTATTGCGCCGTTTCAGATCTGCTTGCCACAACTGGACGCGACAGCTACCGCATTCGCATCTTCTCGCCTGCAAGGCCGGTGCTTTGATGAACGACAAGCCGTGCGTGACCGAGTCTGATGAGGAACTTCTTGCGCGCTGG
>JANXLS010000874.1 GCA_025355035.1 Planctomycetota bacterium
CGCGGACTTGGTGCGGATATGAAAATCACGAACTCGTTGGTTCGCAGTTAAAATATTCGTTGCCATTTCGCAAGCACCATAAAACAGGAAGAACTGGTTTGCCACATCCCACACATACTATACGACACCGAATGTACGCAGAGCCTTCACGAATACAAAATCAATTCTTTATTAAACTTCACACGATACGAATAATGTGTGACGTCCGGTGTCGAATGGTTTCGACGCTACAAAGTAGCGATGAAGTCGGCAATGGCGGCGTTGACTTGCTCGGCGTGTGTGAAGAAGAGAATGTGGCCGGCGTCCTCGAGCGTCACGAGTTTTGCATTGGGAATGGTTCGGGCCAATTCTTCGCCGGCGGCGTGAGGGAGAATCCAATCGCGTCTGCCGTGGAGTATGAGTGTTGGGATCGAGATTCTTGCTGCGTCGGGAATTTGATTTTGGCGCGTCAGTGCCATGCATGCGCGGCCGTAATAACCGTGCGAGCGATAGGCGTGTTCGCGGCCGAGATACTGCAAATCGCGAAACCGGGCGCTACTCGGATTTTTGATCATTCGCCCGAAATAGCGTGCCGTGCGTTTTGCAAAATCGAGCGGCAGATACCACGACAGCGGCGCTAAGACGCGTTGATAAAGCGGCAGGTGCCGGCAGGTGCCGAACGTTCCGATCAGGATCAACGCGCGCGGCTTCACGCGTCCGCGCGCGCATATGGCGAGGCTCACGGAGCCGCCCATTGAACTACCGCCCAGCACGAAACCGCCGGGACGCTGCTCGAGTTTGTTGGCGACGATGTATTCTTCGACGTGGCGCGCGAAATGGCCGAATTTTTCTTCGCCCGGGACGGGTTCGTTGGTCGCTTGGAGCGTGTGAACATCGGCGACTCCGCCCAATTGCAACTGGCGAATATAGGCGCGCGAATCCATGCTTAATCCTGGGACGAGGACCAGCGCGGGAGCGTTGGGATTGGTGTTTTTATATGGGTCTTGAGCGGGGCGGAGGACGTCAACCGGTTTCATTCCGGGCGGGGAGAACGCTGACGTGGACCAGTGTTGCTCGTCGAGATTGGGAAGTGCAGGGAGAGCCATGAACACGCACCTATCTGAAAGCGGCCACGAGGAATGAAGCTCGTGGCCGCAGGGTGTAGTCAGAGGTCTGCCGCTTCCTAGCGGTCGCCGTTCTTGGATCAGACCATTTCTTTGCGCATTTGCGTGTAGAGCGGGAAGGCCTCGCACAAGTCCATCGTCCGTTTGCGGAGCTGTGCGTGGATTGCCGCGTCCTTGGGGTTCGACAGGGCCTGGTCGATGATGTCGGCGATGGTTTGGAATTCTTTTTCCTTCATGCCGCGCGTTGTACAGGCGGGCGAACCGACTCGAATCCCGCTGGTTTTCAAAGGCGGCAGCGGGTCGTTGGGGATCGCGTTTTTGTTGACAGTGATGCCGATTTCGTCGAGCAGATCGCTGGCTTGTTTGCCGTTGATGTTCTTGTTGCGGATGTCGATCAGCATCAAGTGATTGTCGGTGCCGTGCGAGATGACGTGGTAGCCGCGGGCGATCAAGGCGGCGGCGAGGGCCTTTGCGTTTTTGATGACTTGGGCGGCGTATTCGGCGAAGCTGGGTTGCAGGTTTTCCTTGAAGCCGACGGCTTTCGCGGCAATCACGTGCATGAGCGGTCCGCCTTGAACACCGGGAATGACCATGCTGTCGATGAGCTCCGACATCATGCGCGTCCGACCGCTTTTTGGAGCGACGACGCCGAACGTGTTTTCGAAATCCTTGCCCATCAGAATTAGGCCGCCGCGCGGGCCGCGAAGTGTTTTGTGCGTCGTGGTCGTCGTAACGTGAGCGTGCATGATCGGGCTGGGAAGCAAGCCTTTGGCGATCAGTCCGGCGGGATGCGCGATGTCAGCGAAGAGGAACGCGCCGACGGAATCGGCGATCTGGCGGAAGCGCGCGTAATCGATGGCTCGGGAATAGGCACTGGCGCCGACAGTGATCATCTTCGGCCTTTCGCGCGAGGCGATTTCCTGGACTTTGTCGTAGTTGATGCATTCGGTCTCGGGATCGATCCCGTAGGCGACAAAGCGATAGAGTTGACCAGAGAAGTTCTTCGGAGAACCGTTGGTCAGATGGCCGCCGTGGCCGAGGTCCATGCCGAGGACGGTGTCGCCGGGTTTAAGGAATGAGAAGTAAACGGCCATGTTCGCCTGCGAACCGGAGTGCGGCTGGACGTTGGCGTAGCACGCGCCGAAGAGTTGCTTCGCTCGGTCTCGCGCAATGTTTTCAGCTTGATCGACAAATTCGCAACCGCCGTAATAGCGCTCGCCGGGATAGCCTTCGGCGTATTTGTTGGTCATGATCGTGCCAACGGTTTCGATAATGGCGGGCGAGACGTGATTCTCGCTGGCGATCATTTCGAGCTGGGTGTGCTGGCGTCCGAGTTCGTGGCGGACGGTGTCGAAAATTTCCGGGTCGAAGCACTTCAATTCGTTGAGCATTTTTTCGTGCGTTCCTCGATAAACGTTGTGGCGACGTCGCGTCATTGGTTTTCAATATTAGACATGAAGCGCGGGTGAATTTCAAATGGAATGGGGAGAAACTATCATTTCCGCAGGATTGCGATACATATGGCGGTGCCTTCATGGAATGGAGATTTGAATCGTGATTTTCTATATGGCTGTCTTTGGTGTGCTGGCCTGGGTCATGCTGATCGTTTGGGTTGCGGAAATGTTGTCGCCGACGAAAAAAGCCATCGTTGCCGCGCCGATTGCGCTGTCCGGCGATACGGATGAAATCGAGGCGTCGTCGGACGATGGGCCGAGGCGATCGTTTTCGGTGCCGCGCGGATACAGCAATTCGGAATGGTTTCGTGGGGAGTGGGAGCGGAAATATTGGATGAACCTTCCGGGGCCATTTTATTCGACAGTGGATAACTCGCTGGTCAGTCCTGTTGCGTCGGATGCGCCGAGTTATGTCACGGTCGGCGGGATGGATGGCGAAGAATTTCAATTCATTTGGCGGCAACCGGAGTACGAATTCGAAATGAAGCGCTGTTTGACGGCGATGAGCAACGACGACACGGCATCATATCAGATTGATGGAAATCAACGTTGGACTCCGGAGCTTGTTCGAGAATGGTGGCGACGGGAAAAAGAACGGTTGATCGAGTGGGCCGAGCAGGAGCTTGAAAAAGTGTTG
>JANXLS010000878.1 GCA_025355035.1 Planctomycetota bacterium
ACCCGCGTGGCCACAGCGGTAAAACCCACCGTCTCCGACCCGACCACTTCAACGGCGCCGAAGTCCAAACCGGCTTCCGAATCGTCCTCTCCCGCCGCCAGTTCCCCACCCAGTGGGGGTGTCGACGTCACCGCAGTTGAAAAAGCCGCTGACGAAGAAACCAAGAAAATGGCCAAGACTGCATTGGTCCCAGCCTTCACAGCCGCGTACAAAAACGGCAAATCGCACTATCAGAACGCCACGCCCGGCAGCGATGGCAATCAGGCCCACGTAGCCGCAGCACTCGAATCCTTCATCAAAGCAGAAAGCATTTTTCAGCGCATTGAAACCGAAAATCTCGTCAACGAGGACGTCGCCGCCATGTCAAAGGAAGCCTCGATGCTCCGCTACGGCTGCATGAAAATGACAATTCTCAGCCACTAAATTGTGCGATGCTGAACGGCCATGAACGACCGTTCGCTGTCTGACATTCGATCCAACGATCCAAAAAGGAGTCTCCGATGAAAGCCACGATTCTTGGTTGCACACTGCTTCTTGCCATTGCCCTGAATGTGAATTCCGCCCACGCTGCTGACCGCGCTGGAGCTGACGCGCTGGCCGGAGCCGGAGCCGCGCTCGTCGCCAAAGGCAACGTGTCCCAAGCCAAGGACATGTTCTACAAAGCTCTTGCCAACGACGAAAACTGCCCCGAAGCCATTTTTGAATTGGCCAAAATCTTCGAAAAGGAAAACGCGGCGACTTCCGCCGGCGATTTCTACCAGCGAGCGTTCATCCTTATGGCCCAGGAAAACAAGCCGACGACCATCGCCAAGCGAGCTGAAGCCGAACGCCGCGTCAAAGCGCTCAACCCGTTCGCGCCTCGCATTAGCGCGATTTTCGAAGATTACGCCGACAGCCTCGACAAGTTGGTCAAGAAAGTCCCCGATTCCGTGACCCTGGACGCCACCGTTGCGCGAGTCGATGAATTGAAAATGGCTTCGATCGTACAAGCCGACAAGATGCCTAAATTCTACGCTGGTGCCCACGCCAAAAAGGTCGCCGACCAAGTCGCAGCGTCGCATCCCCCAACGACCACGCGATCAGGATTCAGTTCAATTGATTCGCCAGCCAAGCCCGTCAACAATGTTCCGCCTGATGTCGAACGCGAATTGAAAGCCTTGGGGTGGACGATCATTACTGGAACGTGGGTGAAAAAGAGCACTGGAGTCTACGAAGCCACAAACGGAAAACTCGAAGCCGCAAAAGTCGTCGGTGGAGTCGACGTCTTGGTGCACAAGATTGCCTCATCGGCCAGCGTCCGAGCCGCAGTGCGTAACGAGAGCAGCAGCAGCAGCGATTCCTCAATCGTGCACAGCAGCAGTTCCTTCTTTTCGGGCAGCGACTATGCGGGTTTTGGCGTCACGGTTCGATCCAAAGATGCCAGATTGTCCGGACCGGCCATCGCCGGAGGATTCATGATGACCAATGGAAACAAGTACGAACCCTCGTCCATCCGCACCGAAACGCTGCCCGACGCCGCGTCCAAAACACACGTGACCACGACGATTACCGACGACACGTTGGAACTTTCCGTTAACGAAAAGAAATCCTTCCGCTTTAAGGACGCCAAGATGCCAAAAGTAGGCTCGTTCATGATCCAAATCAACGGCACCGCGACGATCGAAAACCCACGCTGCGTCGGGAACTAAGGGCCTGTAAAATAATAAACTGAAGAAGTCCGCC
>JANXLS010000895.1 GCA_025355035.1 Planctomycetota bacterium
AACAATATTCAACGCTTCATTCCACGGCACGTTTTCAAGCCGCATCGAGACTTCACCAACAATCTCCGGTCCAACCACGATGTTCGCGCTCGACTGGATCGCGATCGTGTTGATCACATCACGGATGTCCGCTCGTTGAAAAACCATCGACACCCGTTCCGGCGTGTCAATGTAAATGATGTGCGAGCTCGCCAAATCGCGGTCGTCAACAATCATGCCGTACTTGCGCGAAATGAAATCAAGCACCGCCCGATACGTCACGTTTTCTAAACGGAACGAAACCGGAAGTTTGTTGTCTTTTTCTTTGACCACGCGGATGTTCAAGTTACTGATCGTCGAAAGATAATCGAGAACCTGTTTCAGCGGGCGTTCCGTCACGTCCAACGTGAACAACGCCCCGCGCTGAGATGTTGCCGCGACGCCTGTTTTGTCATCTGAATTGGTATTAATCGTTTCGACTCGGCGAATCACCGGCACGCTCACGGTTGTATCGTCTTCGCCACCGCTCACCCACCCCGTAGTCAGTGCCAGCAGCGCGAGAACGCCCTGCGCGACGCAAAGCATCGCAGCGCTTACGGATGGCTGCATGGCACGGATACACGTTGTTTTCTTCACTTCACTCTCCTGCCTTTTGCAGTTTAGCGCCATAGATTTGCGCCTCCGATCGCGACGACGAATGGGTGTTCAATTTAATTGAAGAACAACGTGTCATGGAATTATCGGACATATTCTCCGATTTCATTAACAAAACAAGACGCGCGGAAAACTTTCCCACACGTCATGTTAAGGTTTCGATGCTTCAATTGCGTCGTCATCGCTACCAAGTTGATTGAACGGGCGTGCGTAATCCTGCTTAATTTTATCAAGATCTTTCTTGAATTCGTCCGTGGCGTGCAAATCAATGATCGTCGGTGTCACGAAGACCATCAAATTGCTTCCGTTTCCACTCCGGCTGCGATGCTTGAAAAGTCGACCGATCACCGGCAGTTCACCGAAAACCGGCACTTTCACTTCGGACAAATCTTCGCGTTCCTGGCGCAATCCGCCGATCACACCCGTTTCACCGTTGCGCAGCATCATCTTCGTCACCACGATGCGCTGGCTGGTCTGCGGCAAATCGAGTTGAATCCCGTTGGGTCCGATGAAGCGTTGAAATCCTGCCGGAGCCCCGCCCGTTCCACTGCGATCCAAGCTGAAATCTTCTGTCTTCGGAATGATCGTCATCAAAACATTGTTTTCCGGCCCCGTCACGTGCGGAATGATCAGCAACTGGAAACCGAGCTTGATCGGTGATCCCGACGCTTCGCGGAAGCCCGAGACATTCCCGCCGCCCGCTGTGTTGGCAATGAACGATTCCGCGTAGCGCACCAATTCACCGACCTGAATCGTCGCTTCTTCATTGTCCAAAGTTACCAATTGCGGCGCTTGAATCACACGCCCGCTGGTCTTCGTTCGGAACAATTCAAAAAGCGCGTTCGTCGCGCGGAAGCCCATGCTCCCCAGCGCAATATTCGGATTCGCGATCGACGTTGTGGTGCCCGTAGACAATCCCGAGAAGCCGCCGCCCCGATTCACAGCGTTGCCGAGATTGAAAATATCCAGCGACGGAACAATCGTTCGCGTCAACGGGTCAACAGCCTGGCGATTGGCCTGTCCAACG
>JANXLS010000902.1 GCA_025355035.1 Planctomycetota bacterium
CGCTCATTCGACAGACTCGCGAACTCCCACGCCCGCCTGGGATGGCCCAGCGTGATAAAGGTGTCGGAGCTGTGGCGCGATTCCGGATCGAACGTCAGCTCTTCGACATGAATCTGTTTTCCCGACGCGGCATACAGCGAATCGACAACCTGCTCCGCGTTGAGCCGCCGTCGTTCGGGCGCGGCAAAAAATCGCTTCTCCGGCGCGACTTTCAAATTGCGCCCGGTCGCCTCGCGCTGATACGTCTGCGAATTCATGATCGTCCCGACGATATGTCTGAAATCATAATTGTTCGAAACGAAGTCCTGAGCCAGCCACGCCAGCAATTCCGGATGGCTGGGCGCATGCCCTTCCCAATCATGAGCCGGCTCGACAATCCCCGCACCCATCAGCCGCTTCCAAATGCGATTCACAATCACCTTCGCAAAGCGTTCGTTCTGAGGAGCCGTCACGAGCGTCGCAAGCTTCTCCCGCGAATCATCCGCCTTCTGCATCAAGCGGCTCAACTCCGCGTCATCGCTGATTCCACACGTCTTCGCAAACGGCCACTCCGGCTTCAGCGACTCGTTTGGTTTCAACGTCACTTTGATCAGCGATTCGCGCGACTTCTTTTCAAAAAACGCCGCCGGAACGCTGCTCGTCTTCGGCACCGTCAACGACTTGCGCGCGAACATCGCCGCAAGCGAATACAGATCGCACTGCTTCGTCGAATGGAACGGCGAATCGTGGCAACGAGCGCATTGCAACTCAATCCCCAAAAACGCGCTCCCAACGATCTGCGCCTTCGCCGCAAACGGCGAATCGTTGTCTGCAGCCAGCCCAAACCCCGCGCTGCCTCCATCGTGCGAACCGCCTCGCAACATGAGCAGTTCCGTCACCATTCGGTCCATCGGCTTATTGTCCCGCAACGATTCAATCAGGAACCACCGGAACGGCCCGCTGTTGTTCAGGCTGGGTTTCAAAATGCTCGGATTCTCCGCCAAAATATCCTGCCAATACCCCATCCAAGCGTCCGCGAATCGCGGATCGTTCAATACCGTTGCCACGAGTTTCACGCGCTTTTCCGGATCGGTGCTGCTCAAGTATGCGCGCGCTTCTCCTTCCGTCGGCGGCACACCGACCGCATCCAAATACGCGCGTCGAGCAAATGCCGCATCGTCAATAATGGGGGGGTGAGCGACTTCTTCAGCCGTGACGCGCATCGCCGGCCATGATGCACCGGATCGGATCCACCCTTCCAGCTCGGCGACTTGCGCCGGTTTCAGCCGCTCCCCATTCGGCGGCATGCGTTCGTCTTCGTCCTTTGAATTAATCCGCGCCAGCAATTCGCTCGTCTCCGGATGCCCCGGCACGATCGCAACCTTGTTCGACGCGCCGCTCTTCAGAGCCGCTGCGCGCGTTGTCAACGTCAGCCCGCCCTTCTTCTTCTCGTCGTGACATCGGAAACAAGCCGCCTCGAAGATCGGCAGCACCGTGCCATAAAAATGTTTCGATTCCGCCGGATCGGATGCCGCTGACGCCGCCGTCGCGAGTTGAATGCGCGCAGCGATAAACGCGTCAATCGGATTCGTCACTCCATTCACGCTCGGCACCGCAGACGCCTGCTGCTTCGAGATCCATTCGCGCCCAAACGCGTGTCGCTT
>JANXLS010000905.1 GCA_025355035.1 Planctomycetota bacterium
CGGAATAGAGCATTAATTGGCCGGTCAACACAACGCTTTCACCGCTCTTAATACCGGAATCGATAGCGATCAAGTTGTCGTAGCGGAGGCCCAATTTGATCGGGCGTTGTTCGGCTCGAGTGTCCGGCTTTCGACCGCCTATCGGCGACATGTTAAATAATTCAATTGGAATGTTGAGCCATGATTTGGGTGGCACCGTAAACACGACGAACACAAATGTACCAGTCTGCCCCAATTGAACTGCTTCGGCCGGGACCAACGGAACGTTCTTGCGCGTTTCAAGAATCAAACGAACTTTCACGAATTGGCCGGGCCAGAAGATGCGGTCGTCGTTTTTGATTCGCGCGCGGAGGCGGATGGTGCCGGTGCCGTCCTGAATGGAATTATCGATGAAATAGACTTCACCATTTTGCGGAGCCTCGGGCTTTTCAGGGATGGAGCATTGAACGCTGAGCGTCTTTGCGGACATACTCGCGCGAACGCGCCCCAGTTCGTTTTCAGGGATGCTGAATTCCGCGTAAATAGGATTCATGCTCTGAATCGTCACCAGATTTTGCGTCGTATTTCCAATGGCCGTGACGACGTTCCCGACATCAATCAGACGCTGGCCGACGCGACCGTCGATAGGCGAAGCGATGTGTGTGTAGGCAAGATTGATTTTGGCGTTGCCAATCGCGGCCTCGCTGGATTTAATTTTGGCTTCAGTCATTTTAATGGCCGCTTCGCCTTGCTTGATCTGCGCTTCAAAACGAGCGATGGAGGCTTTGTTCGAACGGATCTGCGATTCGCCGGCATCGGCAGCCATTTTCTTGGCATCGAAATCGGATTGAGCGATCACGCCCTGCAAGCTTTTGGCCCGATTCAATTCACTGACATAGAGCCCCTGCCGGGATTGGTTTTGTGCGAGATCGGCGATCGACTCGTCCAACTGCGCGTGGTATTGCACGAGAACAGCGTTGGCTTGAGCGAGCGCGGCGACGTTGATATCGCGTTCGGCTTCCACCTGTTCAAGAGCGACCTGAAACGGAGCGGGATCGATTTCAAAGAGCGGCTGACCTTTCTTGATCTCGGCCCCTTCGGTGAAATGGATTCTCAGAATTTGCCCCGACGCCTGCGCTCGAATCGAAACGGTCTCCGGTGACGCGCATTTCCCGATTTGATCGAGATAAATCGGAACATCACGCGTGATGACCTGCGCTGTTGTCACGCCGGTAGGAGGCATGACGAACGGCGCGGCAGCGGCTTTTGGAGCCTCGCCACATCCGGTCAGTGCACTCGCCAGCACGAAAATGAATGCGAGTTGCGGCAACAACGTGAAGCGTTCGACAGGCATTGGAGTGATCCTTTTTCATGAGTGCCGAGCACGACCGACAAGTACGACTGATGCGACGTATTCTAAATGAACTACGACGGGACACTCTTCTCGATTTATTAAGTCAGTGTGTACTTACTTGTTTTTATCCGCAGCGAGCAAACCGAATGCTTTTGGGTTGTAGTATTTGGAAATCGCTTCGTCCTTTACAC
>JANXLS010000909.1 GCA_025355035.1 Planctomycetota bacterium
CCGGCGAGATCGATACCCATCGGGTACTGGTTTTCGCGCTTGGGAATCAACGGGCTTTTCGGATCATTCGGGTCTTTGGGAACCATCGTGATCGTCATGACGTTCGACTTCGCATCACGTTCCTTGACAGGAGCGTTGCCCAAGAAAACGAAGTAGGCACCCATGATCGCGATGACCCATAGCGCGAAGACGAGCCGCCCGGTGTTGCGTTGGAAAAAGCGGTAGAGCACTTTCAGGAAGAGCGCGAAGACACCGACGATGGTGGCGAGGCAGGCGAGACCCAAACCCGTCTGACCCAATTCGAGAAAATCGTATGTCTTGTAGGAAAGAACGCCGAAGACAGCAAGGACGAAGGCAATGATCGCCAACGCTTGCGGTATCAGCAAAGCGGATTGAACTGGCATGACAACAGACTCCTTAAAAAATGAAGAACAACGACAAATCACACTTCAAAGGCAATGCGCCTTTGAATTAAAATAGGTCGAAACGCGTACGACGTATTAATGGGATGGGATCGGGGGATTTATGACACCGAGATTGGCGGACCGCGTGCGGGGTGTGCGACGACATCGGATGAGTGAGAAAGCCGTCTTATATAAACGGGTGCGTGAATGACGGGCGAGCTGATCCTGGCGGATGCGTGCACGGGCGCGGGAACGTCGCTCGTATCGAAGTGAATCGACTGTGCGGATTCCAGCGTTTCCGGCGCGGCGTTCAACACGCGTTCGGTTGTTTGCTTTTCGTTTTCGGAAGTTGGCTTCGAACTGTTTTGTTGTGCGTTCTTCGTTTTGCGCGGAGCGGTTTCGATCACGCAGCCGCGCGCCAGAACGATTCGAACGGACCGTTGCGACTCAGGCTTTCCGCTTGCACTGACTTCGCTGACTTCGATCAGCCGAAACGCCAGCGACAAAGGACCCCACGACGCGGCCAGGGCGATGCCCAGCGCGGCAACCAGACGCGTGCTCAGGCGTCGGGCGAAAGGTTGTGGGGTTGATGGACTCATGATTCGATAGAACACACCGATCGTGTGCGACTACTTCTTTTCGTTTTCATCGATCACACCAGCGATCGCGTCTTTGCGGACTTTGATGCGGACGTCTTTTTTCGGATCGATGATCAACGTGGCATCATCGCCATCGATGTCCGCGATCGTTCCGTGAATGCCGACGGCCAAGACTACTTTATCGCCTTTTTTCATGCCTGACATCAACGCCAATTGTTGTTCGCGGCGCTTCTTTTCGGGGCGGATCATCAGGAAATAGAAAACCAGAATCATGCAGGCAATCATCGGTAGCATGTCCTGCCAACCGCCACCGGGTGGGGGAGGCGTTTTACCCGATGAGGCTGGATCGACGCTGATGGTAGATTTCGTTTCAGACGGCTTGCCCTGGGTCATGACCGGCGCTTCACTGCCTGTTACCGCCGGAGCCGCTTCCTTCTTTTCTTCTGCCATTTACTCGCCGCCTTCACCTGAATTCCAACGATCCAAAAACGCCTTCGAATAAGCCTCGAAGCGTTTGCTTGCAATGGCTTCCCGAATCTCC
>JANXLS010000922.1 GCA_025355035.1 Planctomycetota bacterium
GTGAAAGGTTGCAGCGAACTGAGTAGAAAAACGAACACGTCCGGGATATGATAAATACCTATTGAGCACGATGTAATTTTGATGAAATATAAACGCCACGCACCTGAACAAGCAGCTAATCGACGATAAACCAGACGCAGCCGGATGCCCAAAAGCACGGCAGTGTATAAGAAGAGATACAAAGGCGGCGATAGAAGATGGTAACAGGCCGTAAAGTGGGCGGATACGAGATACTTGAGGAGCTTGGACGCGGCGCAATGGGTGTCGTGTTCAAAGCACGTCAATTGTCCATGGATCGAATTGTCGCCATTAAATTCCTGCCCAAAAAGTTGGCTCAAGACGAGCGGATTGTCGCGCGCTTTTTGCGCGAAGCCCGCGCGGCCGGACAGCTCGCGCATCCCAATATTGTCAGCGTTCACGAACTGGGTCTCGCCGACGGATTGCATTTCATTGCGATGGAGTACGTTGACGGCAATTCGATTCAGAAAAAGATCAAGGACAAAGGCGCCTATACTGAAAAAGATGCGCTCGACATTTCTGTTCAAATCGCCGAAGCGTTGAAGCTCGCGCATTCTCGAGGCATTCTGCATCGCGACATCAAACCGGACAATTTCCTGATCGACAGCGCCGGGCGTGTGCGTCTCGCGGATTTGGGCCTCGCACTCATCCAAAGCAATCCCGACGGTGGTTTGACGCAGGACGGAACGACGCTGGGAACGCCGCATTTCATGTCGCCTGAGCAGTGCAGTGGCACGAACATCGATGCACGGAGCGATTTGTACAGTCTCGGCGCGTCCATGTTTGTCATGGCCACCACTCGAACTCCTTACGAGGGAAGCACAGCGGCGGCGGTGATGGTAAGGGTGCTCACCGAACCACCGCTTTCGCTGAAGAAAATTCGACCGGACCTTTCAGCAGGCTATATTGCGCTCGTTGAAAAGATGATGCACAAAGATCCTGAGAAGCGTTTCCAGGACGCGCAGTCGGCCGTCGAAGCCATTCAACAGTGCAAGAGTGGACATTTCAAACCCGTTGCGTTGCCGCGTTCAACACCAGCGTCGCCGAAGTCGGCGTTACCCAAGCCGGGAGCATCGACTTCTCAGGACAAAACGGGAACCGCGATTGAAAAGCAGAGTACCCGTCCGCAAAAGGGTAGCGATTCCAAATGGATGCCGCTGTTCCTCGGGGGTGTGGCTGCATTCATATTCCTCGGCGTTCTGTTCTTCATGTCTCGCGGCAAAAATCAGCCATCGCCGGACCAGCACACGGTAGCCGTCGTACCAACGACATCTTTTTCCAAGCCCGTGACAATGATCGCCGAAACGCGTACTCTCGTTGTGGGTCCGAAAGTCCCGGATGATGCACATTCGACGTTCGAGCCCAAAAGCGAACGACACCGGTCTGCGTTCCTTTTCTTGTCTGAAATGGCTGACGACTTCCAAAAAGGCAAACTCAAAGCCGCAGACGCACAACGAAAGATTCAGCAGTTCCGGAAAGAAAATGATGCGAAGTTGATGTCAAGTCAGGCGCTGCGCCGTCAGACGAATTTGCTCGAAGTGGATATTCAGGCAAAATTGAAAACCGTTGCTGACGACTGGCGAAAGCTGAAGCCGAAAGTGGATGCCGATTTGAGGGACGATCATATTCCAGAAGCGCTCGCCAAGCTGGCGGATTTCCAATCCGACAGCGACGGCTTGATTGAAGCAACAAAAGCCGGTGAGCGAATCATTGCGATATGCAGCGGCATGTTAGCCAACGCCGAAAAACTTGCCGCAAGCGGGAACTATAAGGAAGCGCGAACGCACCTCAGTATCACGGCGAAACTGCCGGATAAACAAGACGTCGCGTTCAAGACTGCGATTGCGATCTACGAGGAACAGATCAAGCTGCATCAGGATCTCTCGGACGCATACGACCGCGCGATTGAAAAGGCGCTCTATTACGATCCGGTCGCGAAGTCGCGTTTCCAGTTCCTCGACGCGGCGAAATACTGCGCGGATTACGCCGCGAAACCGCGCGGCGAACCGATTCGCAAAGACCTACTCGAGATCGCCGAATTGTTCAAATTGGCCGATCGCGTTTTTACGGTTTCGCGCAGCCAACTTCCATCGCGACCGGTTGACTTGCCAAATATCGGCGCATACTCAAATGTGAAGGTTACGCAATGGGACGAGAAGGGACTCACCTACATCCCGGCGAAGATCTCGCTTCCGCAGCCATTCACTTGGGAATCGAATTTGGCACCAAATATTGTATTTCAAGTCGTCAAAGAATTGAAAAAGCTTGATCAGGATAAGTTGCAGGCTGATTGGGACGTCGGAGTTTTGGCGTTTGCGCTGGGACTGCAAAGCCCGGCAGGAAAAATCATCCGCGAGGTTTTCGCCAAAGACGTATCGCCCTTCAAGCCCCAGTCCGCTCTCGCGCTTAAAGTACTCAAACCGGTTGATCCTTCAACTGTCAAACTCGATCGTCTGGATCTAACCGACACGGCCACGGCGTCCGTTACAACGATGATTGAAGAAGATGCGCGCCGCGCGTTCAAGGATCTACAGGACGCGAAGAAGACCGACAACAAAGAAAAAATCAAAGCGATCCGAGCGGATATCGACGGGAAATTTGCCACGACCGATTTCGTGAAAGCAAATAAAAAAGAGATCGACGAATTAGTACCGCCGGTCGCAGTGGCGTCGGTCGAGCCCGTCAAGCCGCCGGATCCGCCCAAGCCCGCAGAAAAGCCCAAGGTTGCCGACACGGTGCCGCCGGAAGAAAAAGAAGCGCACGATTTACTCAAACGGCTTGGCTGGACGGAAATCGTCGGAACGTGGGTTTGGGACAAAGCAAACAACGCAATTCGAGCGGAGGGATTGGCTGAAGTCGGCAATCCTGCGCTTGAATCCGATGTTTCCGTGCGATTCAAACTGACGGACCCACTATCGAAAATCCGGGTTCTGACGCGCGTCGAGAAGGGCGCGGTCGCGGATCGATTCGCCGGCATGGGCGGGAAAACGAGCCTTGGCTTCGGCGCCGACGTGAACATCGAACGCGCGTTCATCTACATGGATTGGCAGTCTAAGAAGGGAGCCAGTAAAGATCCGGTTCCGCACGGAGAAGTAAAATTCGAAACCCGATCGTACCATACGGTTGACCTGTCATTGCATGGCAACAAGTTGTTCTGCTACGTCGAGGGAAAGGAACACAAATCATCCGGTGACGCCCGAAGTACGGGTGATACGCGAGTGATCGTGAACGGTCCCGTGCTGTTCACCCTGCTGAAGATTACCAACGCAAAATAAGTTTTCACGGTTCTCGATCCAAGCGTTTCCCACTATGCTATTGTTTCGAAACACGAACCGAAAATCTACGAACCAGAAAACAATTCCATGTCCGAGCCCGCACAAAAAATCCTGATCGTCGATGACGAGCCCTCGATCTGCTGGGCATTCTCGCAGTTACTTCAAAGCGAGGGGTGGCAGACGCTCACGGCCGCCTCCGCGGAAGAAGGATTGGAACTCGCGGAAACCGAGCGCCCGGATCTGGTCGTTCTCGACATCCGACTGCCGGGCATCTCGGGATTGGACGCCTTACCGAAATTCCGCGCGCTCA
>JANXLS010000991.1 GCA_025355035.1 Planctomycetota bacterium
GGAAATTCACTGCGTCGGGTGTTGCTGTCGAGCCTTGAAGGCGCGGCGGTGATGTCGATGCGGTTGGAAGTTGGACACAAGGGCGAAGAAGGGAAGATCAAGACGACCCAGATTTCGCACGAATTCACGGCCATTCCCGGCCTGTATGAAGACGCGACGGATTTGGTGTTGAACATCAAGGAAATGCGTCTGAAGCTGTATACGGACGAGCCGGTTGTGCTGAAAATCGAACGCAAGACGAAGGGCGTCATCAAGGCGGGCGACATCGTTAAGAATGAACGATTCGAAATCATCAACCCGGAATTAGTGCTCTGCACTTTGACCGAAGACATTTATTTCGATCTGGAAATGACGGCGCGCAAGGGTCGTGGTTATCGAACGGCCGAAGAAAACATTGTGCCGGATCAAAATGTGGGTACGATTCCGATCGACAGTATTTACACGCCGGTGAAGCGCGTTCGCTACAAGGTTGAGAACACGCGCGTCGGACAGCAGACGGATTACGACAAGCTGAATTTGGAAATCTGGACGGACGGGACGATTTCGCCCGAAATGGCACTGGTTGAAGCGTCGACGATTTTGCGCAAGCACTTCAATCCGTTCGTGAAGTACTTCGAATTGGGCAAGCAGATCGAATCGGATGGCGTGATCGCTCCGGCGGCCGCGTTGGAATCGGGCGAAGACAGCAACGTTCGCGAGTTGCGCGAAAAGCTGAAGCAGCCTGTCAGCGTGTTGGAACCGTCTGTCCGCGCCGAAAATTGCATGGCTGCGGCGAACATTCAGGTCCTCGCGGATTTGGTGCGATTGACTGAAGCGGACGTGCTGAAGATCAAGAACTTCGGCAAGACGAGCTTGAAAGAAATCAAGAAGAAGCTGGGCGACATGCAGTTGTCGTTCGGAATGGAAGTTCCGGAAGATGTGGGATCTCAGGCGGACTAACGTAACGACGGTTCAAAGTGCAAAGTTCAAAGTTAACTGAAACTTTTGAATCTTGAACCTTGAACTTTGAACCTTGAACTTAAATTTATTGGAGTTTTGCAATGCGTCACATGAGTGCAGTAAAAAGCTTGAGCCGCAAGCCCGCCCATCGCTTGGCCACGATGCGGAATATGGTCATCAATCTGGTCGAGCACGGCCGCATTCGCACGACCATTCAAAAAGCCAAGGCCGCGAAGCCTCTGGCCGAGCAGTTGATTACGCTCGGCAAGAAGGGCACGCCGCATCACCGCCGCTTGGCGATCAGCGAATTGGGTTCGACGCTGCAGGCCAAAAAGACAGTGAAGAAGGTGTTCGACGAATTGACGGAACGCTTCAAGGCTCGCTCTGGCGGCTACACGCGGATCATGCGTCTGCCGACGACGATCCGACTGGTGCAGGCCGACCTTCCGCGCGGGAAGAAGATCAACCGCTCGAAGTTTTACGGCACGCGCTTGGGCGACAATTCGACACTGGTCCTCTGGGAACTGTGCGAAGCGGAAATCGTGAAGCGCGAGAAGAAGGCGAAACCTGCAAAGGTGAAGAAGGCCGCGAAGAAGAAGCTTAAGGGCAACGAACTGATCGAAGCGGCGAAGACGGCTCCGGCGATTGCGAAAGAAGCGGCAGCGGACAGCCCGAAGAACGCGTAAGCGACGTGCTGGATCAACTGATTGAACGAACTGAAATCCCTCGGATAGTGCCGGGGGATTTTTGTTTGGCGGGCGAAGTTTTCGTGCATCTTGCGGGGTGTTTTTCGGAATTGTGTTGGATGTCGAAGCGCTGTATCCTTGGGATGAACACGCCGGGATTCATTGGTAGTCATCGGGATTTTTGCCAGCATGTCGAAACGGAATTTAATCGCTTCAATTTTGTGCGGGTTTGTTGCGCTGCTGAACGCCGGGGTTGCTGCCGCAGAGGCGGAAGAGCCGATGGATCCGGATGTTTTGCGGAAGGTTCGCAAGTTGGTGAAGGGGACGTTGGCGGAGGATACTGCGGAGCGGGAGAAGGCGTGGAAAGAGATTCACGAGATGGGAAATCTCGTTACGCCGGGGTTGGTCGAGCTGTGTAAGATCAAAGAGACGACGCCGGCGATGGCGCATTCGATCATGATCGCGCTGGGCGATTCGAAGGACCCTCGCGCGGGTGCGGCGCTGATGGAATTGATGAAATCGCCGGAGGCGCATGTGCGAAAGGGCGCTGCGCGCGCGATGGGGGATTGCCGGTACAAAGCGGGGTTGCCGGTGCTGGATGCGACGGCGCTGAACGAAAAAGAAGATGAAGACGTTCGGCTGTTTTCGGCGGTGGCGGGCGCGAAGATGAGCAGCGAGAAAGCGATGGGAGTGCTGCTGACGCTGGTCAAATCGCAGAAGTCTGAGGTTCGTTCGCGCGCGGTGTTCGCGCTGGGAAAATACGGCGGGATCAAGCAGGTTGCGGCGATTGAAGGTGCGTTGGATGACGCGGACGACAGTGTGCGCGAGGACGCGGTTGAAGCGTTGCGGCTGCTGAAAGAGAAGCCGGCTTGGGCGGGGTTGATCAAGGCGACGAACGACGCGAATTTCAAAATTCGCGGCAGTGCGATGGATGCGCTGCATCAAGTGACGAAACAAAAGATCGAGAGCGATCCGAAACTGTGGCAGGAATGGTGGGCGAAACACAAGGACGATCCGGATACCCAGAACGCGAAGAAAAAGAAAGAAGCAGTCAACGAGTCGTTTTAGCGGCGCGGATGTTTTCCGATCAACGAAGGAATGCGATGCTTTCAAAATGGATGTTCACGTTGGGATTGATGCTGGGGCTGGCTTTGGGCTGCTCGAGCGCTGCAGAATTGGTCACGCTGGTTCAGGCCGACGGCGAAGAAGTGACGGGGATGTTGAAGGAGATCAACGCGGAAAGCGCGACGGTCGAAACACGGAAATTCGCAGCCCGCGAAATCGCGCAGATCAAATTCCGCGTGGTGCCGGCTCCGGGCGCGCCGACGGCACCGTCGGTGATTCTGCGCAATCAGGACGTGATCGCGCAGACGGCGATCGTGTCGGGCAGCGACACGGCGATCACGTTGAAATCAGCGTGGAACGAGTCGATCGTGCTGGAGTACAAAGTGATTGACGCGATCGTCTTTTATGCAACGTCAAAGAAGATGCCGGACGCGCTGGAGGCGTTGTTGAAATCCGCGCCGCTGAAAGAAGACGCGCTGCTGACGTTGAAGGGGGAAACGATTTCGGGCTTCTATGAAAAGCTGAACGACAAAACGATCACGTTCAACGCGGGCGGCCAATCGAAGGCGTATCCGTTCGATCAGATTGCGGCGGTGCGCCTGGCGGCGACGGAAAAGTTCGACATGAACAAGGCGTTGAATACGACGGTGATTCTCGCCGACGGATCGCGATTGACAGTCAAGCCGCTCGAAGCGGAAACCCGATTCCTGAAAGTCGAAGCACTCGATGCCTAAACGTGGCGCGTGAATGCGAACGTGATCGTCAGTTTGGAATTCAGCGGCGGACGGATGGTGTTTTTGTCGGCGCTGAATCCGAAAAATGTGGAGCAGCGTGCTTACGTGGGAGGAGCGCCTGTGGTGTTCGAATGGCGCAAAGATCGTTCGGCGGCGAACACGCCGTTGAAGATCGGCGAGACATCGTACGACAAAGGCATCGGCGTTCACAGTTACTGCAAATTGACGTACGATTTGAACGGCGCGTACGCGAAATTTATTTCGGACGTGGGCATGGACGCGTCCGCTCCGGCGCAGGCCGAGTGCTCGTGGAAGTTGATGGTGGATGGCAAGGAGAGCATCGCCGGGACAGCGAAGGCGGGTGCGGAGAAGCGCGTTATTCGAGTCGATGTGGCGGGCGCTAAGACGTTGGAATTGATCTGCGATTTCGGAGGGGACGACGACGATCTGGGGGATCGATTGGATTTCGGAAAGGCTCGCTTGATCAAGCCGTAGTGGTTGTTGACTGAGCGCTGTTTTTTTAAAACAAAGGCACGAAGGCACAAAGGCGCGACGACTATTTTTGCGGCTCGATGTGGGCGTTGGGCGACAAATTGGAAAGTGTGAGCATGGGTGTTATGAAGAGTAAGAGCGTTCGACTTCGATTTGTCGCTACCTGCGTTCTTGCTGCGATGCTGCCGTGTGCGGCGTTGGACATGCCGCCGGATATTTCGGCGGAGTTGTCGGAGGCTCGCGCGGCCTGGCGCAAGGCGGAAGATTTGAATGTTGCGATGACGGATGGAAAATCGCGGCAGCCTGAAGAGCTCGATAAGTTGATCGATGGGCGCGACAAAGCGTTTGAAGACGCCAGTGCGGCGTTTGAAAAGGCGCTGAAAAAAGATGCGCGGCATCCGCAGGCGTTGGCGGAGTATGGACGGTTTTGGC
>JANXLS010001008.1 GCA_025355035.1 Planctomycetota bacterium
AACGGCCACATCGCGCCGCTCGCCAATCCAAATAAGAGTTGAGCCGCCACAAGCACGGTCGAACTCCGCGCGATCGCCATCAACACAAGCGACAACGCCCCGCACCCCATTCCGCTCAGAAGCACCCGTTTCGCCGACCACCCCGAGAAAATTTGTCCGCACAACAAGCAGCTCAGCGCGTACCCCGCCGGAAGGCCAGCACCCACCAAACCCAGGGCTGTGGAAGACAAGTGCAGCAGTTGCACAGCCTGCGGAGCCGCCGCATTGACCAACCCAGTGGACACTCCAAAGAGCACTGAGACGAAGGTCAGGAACCAAATGTTCTTTATCGGGTCCATGTTTAAGTTAGAAATTCAAATAGGGGTTAACGAAAATTAGATCAGGGACGACCGCTTTCTAAGCGCATTCTTTTAATTCGACCAGCGGAATGAAAAGAGCCGCGCGAATTCTGCGCGGCTCCATAACTTTGAACGTTGAACGTTGAACGTTGAACTCTGAACCGAAGTGAGTTACATCGCCATCCCGCCATCGACGCTGAGAACTTGTCCCGTGATGTACGACGCGTCATCCGAGGCGAGGAACGCGACCGCGTTGGCGATGTCTCCGACCGCACCCGCGCGCGCCAACGGCACACCGGTCAATAGCGACTTCTTCTGCTCGTCGTTAAGCTTCGCGGTCATGTCCGTTTCGATCATGCCCGGAGCGATAGCGTTAACGCGCACGCCGCGCGGAGCGAATTCGCGGGCGGCGGATTTCGTCAATCCGATCAACCCGGCCTTGGCTGCGCAGTAATTCGCCTGTCCAGCGTTGCCAATGAGTCCGACGACGCTGGAGACATTCACGATGCAACCGGTTCGCGCGCGGAGCATAATGCGCGCCACGGCCCGGAGCAATTGGAACGCGCCGGTCAGATTTGTTTGAATGACATTGTTCCACGCGTCATCGCTCATGCGCACGACCAGTCCGTCTTGCGTCACACCGGCGTTGTTGACCAGCACGTCGAGCTTGCCGAAATCCTTGACGACGCTATCGACCATCGCGTCGATCGCCGCGCCGTTGGACACATCGCAGCCGTAGCCGATGCATTTGGCTCCGCGCGCGCTCAATTCGGTCGCGAGCGTTTTCGCCGCTTCCTCATTACGTCCAACGATCGCGACACTCGCGCCAGCCGCGTGAAACTTCTCTGTCACCGCCCTGCCAATCCCGCGAGCGCCACCCGTCACCAACACAACTTTGCCTTCGAATCTCATGTTCGTTACCCCGAAATAAATATCTGAAAAACAAACGGCATTTTTAACATCGAATCTTCGAAATCGACGCGAAAAAATGGAATCAATGGACCCAAACGATTACACCTCGCGTCGATTCGCGCGTTCGATGTTCCAAAACCGTTGCCGTTAAAAACGATTCACGTCCGCCAAATTTGAAACGTTCCGGCATTCTGCGTCCGGGATGATGCGCTTGATCATATTGCTGACCGTGCTGCCCGGTCCGAGTTCAAGGAACTTCTTGAATCCCTTCTCTGCAAGATTTTTGACCGTCTGCTCCCACAAAACCGGGCTGACGATCTGGCGCTTCAACGCATCGCGAATCTCCTCGGGTGAATTCACCGGCCCGGCCGAGACGTTGGCAAAGACCGGCGACGTTGCCGTCATGATCGTCGCTGCATCCAAAACGGGTGCAAATTCATCGGCGGCAGAGCGCATTAATTCGGTATGAAACGCTCCGGCTACGGCCAGTTTCAAGACGCGCCGCGCACCGGCAGCCTTGCATAAATCTCCTGCTTTGTTCAGCGCATCGATTGCGCCGCCAATGACGATCTGACCGCCGCCATTGAAGTTCGACGCCGAAACAATTCCACCGGTCTCGAGCGCAGCCTGCGCGCATGCGGCGTGAATCTTATCCGCGTCCAAACCCATGATCACCGACATGCCGCACGGTGTCTTTTCCGACGCTGATTTCATCAATTCGCCGCGCTTGCGGACCAGCAGTATCGCGTTGTCGAACGACAGCGCATTCACCGCCGCCAACGCCGCGTATTCGCCCAATGAAAGGCCTGCAGCAGCAGCGCAAACCAACGGATTGCCCAAACGAGCTTCGAGCGCCGTTTTCACAGCCAATCCTGCGAGCACCAACGCTGGTTGCTGAACGCTGGTGTCGACCAGCGCCGTATCCGGACCGTCGAAAATGGCCTTCGACAGCGAAAAACCAAGCAGTTCGTCCGCGCGCGTGAAGAGGCGCTTTACTTCCGGAAAGGCTTCAGCCAAATCCTTGCCCATGCCAACGGCTTGGGCGCCTTGTCCGGGGAAAACGAGTACGATGTCGCTCATGATTTTTAGTTCAAAGTTCAAAGTTTAAAGTTCACAGTTAAAAGCTCTTGGGCCAAAGCGTAGCGCGAAACTCGCCATAACTTTAAACTTTAAACCTTGAACTTTGAACTGTCGTTTGACATTTACCATTGAAGCACGGTCGACGACCAGGTCAAACCGGCTCCGAATGCGAGTAGGATGACGGGTTTTCCGACCGGGAGTCTGCCCCCGCGATTGGCTTCGTCGAGTGCCATCGGAATTGACGCGGCCGACGTATTGCCATAATTTTCGAGATTCATGACGAACTTGTCCATCGGAATCTTCAACCGTTCTGTCGCGGCTTCAATGATTCGGATGTTGGCTTGATGTGGAACGATCGCGCCGATGTCGTCGATGGTCAGATTGTGCCGTGTCATCACCTCGGTGAGCATATCAATCACCACCGTTACGCCAAAGCGAAAGACTTCGCGACCGCCCATGCGCAGCTTGTGTTGATTTTCAGCGACCGTTGCCGTAGAAGTCGGGCTGGCCGAACCGCCCGCAGGCATGTACAGCAATCCGGTTCCGCTGCCATCGGCGTTCATGCGTGTCGAAAGAATAGCATGGCTTGGACCGTCTGCGCGCGCAGGACCCACAATGGCCGCACCCGCTCCGTCGCCGAAGAGAATGCAGGTCGTCCGATCAGTGTAATCCATGATGCGCGAAAGCACTTCAGCTCCGACAACCAGCACA
>JANXLS010001012.1 GCA_025355035.1 Planctomycetota bacterium
GGATGGAGACAAAGATGCGCCGCGCCGGGCAAGCGGGACGAGGAAGACGAGCGAAACGTATTTGGAGACTACGTTAAGCGAGTCTGACGAAGTACCGCGCAGCCCGCCGCAAGCAGATTTGTCTTCAGACATTTGAAAACCACTCTAACGTGTTCCTGTAATTGCAGATGAGTTTAAGATCGGATGTGCGTAGCGGGCGTTTGACGCGCGACGTTTATTAACGCATGTCGAGGTATTCTCGAATGGTGGTTTCGATGTTCGAGACTTCGACATTCATCGTTGCGGCGAAGGTGAATGTTTTTGCGAAATAGGCGAATTGCGCCTGCTTGAGTTTGCCGATGGCGGCGAGAGCTTGAATGTCGCTCATCCCGGCGAAGAAGGCTGCGACGACCGTTTTGTTTTGGATGTAGATCGCGCCTGTGCCGAGCTTCCCGAAATTGGGGGCTTTGATCGTCATCACGCCGTTTTTTGCACACGTAATGCGGGCGGTCATGCCGAGGCCGAGTTCCTGCAGTTCGCCTTCGAGCAGGGGCGTTTGTCCAACGAACAGATCGTCGGGCAACTGCGCGGGATCGAGCGGTGAATGCTTGCCGGAGAAGTGGACCTGCGGTGGGGATTTTATCCGAGTCGACGAACCGCCGGGGTTACCGGTGGGAATAAGAGATGGGAGTCCGCCGGGAATGGGGGACTGCTGTGTCGGCTGCAAAGTCTTCTGTTTTCCGCTTCCGGTGATCGACGCGCCGGGCTGGAAGATGACGTCGACTTCGGAGACCTGTTCGAGTTCTTCGAAACCCTTGCGCAACTTGGGAGTGGCTCCGGTCGGCTGCATGTGCTGCGCCGACTGTTGCTGAGTCGGTTGCGTTCGCGCAGGCGAATTCGAACCGGTTGGAATTCCGATGCGGGTGCCTTTCGACAAAAACGCGGACGGATTTGGTTGGGAGGGGCGACCGAGCATTTCGGCTGTCGGGTTCAAGCAATACGCGGCCATGCGCGCGATGTCGTTGTCGGAGTCGCGGCGCAGGCGGTCGAAGGTTTCGTAAACACGCGGATCTTTCGTGTATCGAATCAGCGCTTTCATGGCAGCGAAGCGAAGCGCTCGGCCGTTGTCGCGCTGGATCGGCGTCATTCGACGCGTGTCGTTCAAGCCCGTGCCGGGGCGAAGGAGCCGAACGAGAGCGCTACCGATGCGGGCATCGTCGTGGGCATTGCACGCTTCGATCAGGGCCATCATGCGGCGATCGTCCTGGAGCGGCGAATCGATTTCCGTCTGCAATTCGTTGACGATAACCTGCGCGGCGCTGGGATGCCGAAGCTTTGTGAGGATGCTCATCCAAAGTTCACGCTGCTGAGCGTGTCGAGGGTCGCGCAGTCGCGAGGAGACGAACGCCGACGCGTAGTCGTTGTCGCGTTCGAGAATATATTGAAGCGACATCGCGCGGAGATCGAAGTTCGGATGGACGAGCAGCGGGAAAATGATGTCGAGAATTTCCTCTTCGCCGCCGATAAACGGAGCGACCGCCATCATGCGCGCGAGTTGCGACGGGTCGTTCTGCGAGGCCAACAGCGCGACGAACGATCTGACCGAACCGGGGCAGAGTTGCTTAAGATACCGGGCGAGTTGCTGCGCCCGTTCCACGTTGCCTTCGCGGCTGATGCAGGCGATCAATGTGGTGGCGAGGTTGCGATCGATCACGCTGAGTATTTTCGCCGCGCACGATTCCTTTTCGCCGCCTTCCATCAATTGGTCGGCGAGACTGCGCGCCCAAGCGGTCTTGCTCAATTCGGTCCCCGCTTCGCGCACGGGATTGGGCGCTTCTTCGCCGGACGATTTACGGAAGCTGCGGTCGAGGATGCTGATTGTTTCGGCGTGTTTGGCCGCGCGTGGGTAATAGCCTCGATTGAAAAGCACGACCATGCGCTCGAAAAGGTACGTGACAAAACTTTGCAGCACTGCTTCGCCCGTTTCGCGCGCGCAGCCCTCCTGCAACGCGTCTTCAAACTGAACGACGGTCGGCGCAGCCTGGTCCATGCTGTTCTCAATCATCAGCGATAGGCCCGCGATGGCCTTGATGCGATCTTCCTTCGACGGCGTCGCCAGCGCGGAACACAGATGCGCGGTCAACGTTTCGGCTTCTGCATCCATGTGGGCGACGACGAGTTCGTCGAGTGCATCGACGGCCTGCGAGAAGCCGGAGGCATCGAGAAGATAGGACGGCGACTGCGCCATAATTCCAGGAAGGCGATCAGCAGCGGTGACACTTTTCAACGCCGAGTTCAGTTGGGAGAGCCATGCGGGTACGATGCGCGGGTCGGCGTCTTCGATTTTCAATTGAGGAATAATTTCCTCGACGCGGCGCTGGTACGTTGCGAGTAACCGTTCGGACATGCCAAGCAGATCCGCCCACGCGGGGTCATCGTCGGGAATTTTCGCGACGGCGTAATGCTTTGCGATCACATTGAGACCGTCAAAAAGTTCCATGACGCGCGGGCCGGAAGCCTTGCGTTTTTTGCCGGCGATGTCGAGGACGCAATCGAGCAATTCGGGATCTTTGTCGATCAGCAGCGCGGCCAATTCAGTCCGCAATTGAGCACAGGAGTTGATGTCGTCGTTGGCCTGGAGTAAACGCGAATAGCAGACGTACATATCGGCGAGCGCCTGGCGCGCCTGGCCGATGCGCGCGATGGCGTAGAGTCGTGCGACGGTCTGTGTGCCACTCTTCCCACCACCGGCCTGGGGCATGGGAAACGTCGACGTGGAGAAATTGTTTGACGCACCCGGATTCGGAACACCCGGCACGGGGCCGCCAAAAGAGGAAGCACTCATAGTAAACCCAATCCAAGGTCCTCGGTCCCAGGATTAAAGCCCCAAGCCCACCCGCATTCCATGGAGGCCCGGGAGAAAAGGAAGGCTAATATGAATTTGAAGCCTATTCGCAATGTCATAACCCAGATACATAGTTCGAGGTTGAAGGTTCAAGGTTATGCAGAACCCACTTTAAGCTTTGAGTTTTTCACTTTGAACCGCCGTTTTCGGACCTTGAATACTGGCGACGTATCCGGCGTAGTTGCGTTGCAATTCGGAGAGAGAATCGCCGCCAAACTTTTCGCAAAACGCTTGCGCGAGGACAAAGGCCAAAAAATTCTCGCCGACGACCGCCGCTGCAGGAACCGCACAGTAATCGCTTCGTTCTATATCGGCTTTTTCTGGCGCGCCTGTCGTCAAATCCACGGACATCAATGGCTTCATCAAGGTACTGATCGGCTTCATCGCCGCTCGAACGACCAGCGGCGAACCGTTGGTGATTCCGCCCTCGAGTCCGCCTGCTCCGTTGGTCGGTCGATGGAAACCGCCGCTGGGCTGGTCGCGTGTCGTTGGCGTGTAATGAATAGCATCATGAACCTGGCTACCGGGAACGGTCGCCGCTTTAAAGCCCATGCCGATTTCAACTCCTTTAATGGCTTGGATCGACATGATGATCTGGGCGATTCGTCCGTCGAGTTTTCGGTCCCATTGAGTGTGATCGCCCAAGCCAATCGGTAGGCCTTCGACGATGATTTCAAAGACGCCGCCGAGCGTGTCGCCGTTTTTCTTGGCGTCGTCGATCGCGACCATCATCGCCGCTTCACTTTCTTTGTGAAGACAGCGGACTTCACTGTCATCAGCGCGGTCCATGTCTTCAAACGTCGGTGCAAAGCGATCCGGAACGTGAACATGTCCGATCGAAACAACGTGGCTGCGGATGGTGATGTTGAATGCATCGAGCAACTGGCGGCAAAGCGCGCCGGCGGCAACGCGCGCTGCGGTTTCGCGGGCGCTGGCACGTTCCAGAATGTCGCGGATCGGCGCACCGAATTTCAAGAAACCCGGCAAGTCCGCGTGGCCGGGGCGCGGGCAGGTGAGTTCCGGTGCGGTTTCAATGCGGCAGTCGCGATTCCAAACGGCCATGAGCATCGGTGCGCCCATACTGCGCTCGTGCCGAACACCGCTGAGGAACTCAGCTTTGTCGGTCTCAATTTTCATGCGACCGCCACGACCGTAACCCTTCTGTCGGCGCGCCAACTGCAGATTGATTGCGTCGAGATTCAACGGTACGCCGAATGGGAAGCCTTCAATGAACGCAAAGCAGCCGCGACCGTGCGATTCTCCTGCGGAACGAAATGTAAGCTGACTCAAACGAAGCATCTCCACATGTGCAACACTATAGACATATTTTATCAAAGATAGACATGAATTGTCAGTAAAAATGCGTATCTTTGATAAAGAATCGAAACTCTCCGGGAGATCCGGGAAGATTTGAGGAGAATGCAGCAACAGAGATTGCAGGGAAGAAAGATGATGAATCGTGAAAGGTTGC
>JANXLS010000599.1 GCA_025355035.1 Planctomycetota bacterium
GCGGTCAACGCGGCAAAACGCTGCACATGCAATTCAACTTCCTGATGCTCCTTTGCCCCATCAATACTCAACGTCCCGCTCTCCCCATCGAGCGCCTCGCCACGTGGACGCAACGTCACCGAGATCGTTCCGCGTGGCGGCAGCATGAGTTTTAGTGTTGATAACGGAGTTGTTTGTTTCGAATCGTTGAAAACAGACGCGATCGGAGCAAGCGCAGTTGATCCACCCGCAATGGGATCGTTGGGTTTCAGCTCCGTGGGTTGAAGCGTCGATTGTGGCCCCGGAATATTCAGAACAAGTGGTAGCTCTTCGTCGTCATGCGAAACAATCTGCACGGTCTCCAGCGGCAGCGTTTCCCCTTCGGTGATCTTAAAATTCACACTCGTCGGAGTGACGTGAAACGCGGCGGCATCGACGACGTTGACCGACTTGAAAGTCAGCGGAATGTCGCGCGATCCCAGTCGCGACGTGAGACGTAATACGCCGTCGTAACGCCCGTCCTGCGCATCGTCGGGAAGCGTCACTCTAAACACAACGGACGACGATGATCCCGGCACAAACGTCAATTTTTTCGTAAATGCCAGCGCACTTTCAGGAAGCGTCACGCCCGCAACATGGAGCTTGTGAAACACCTGCGTCAGACTGAGGTCGACATCCGCCGCCCGCGCCGTTTCCGCGTGAAAGACGATGACGCGCTCCGCGTGTCGCCCCGGAAATACACGACCGAAATCGAGCGTCGTCACGTCGCTCGCAATCGTTGGCTTGATGATCTTCGCAGTCCAACGAACGTCCTGCTTGAACGGTCCGGCAACAATTCCAATTGTGCCGATCGAATCGCTCGATGGCGTGTCAGCGGGAATCGGCAGGTCGAACGTCGCGACCCACCCGCCCTTGCGTTCAGTCAGCGCTGAAATCACGGGATTGAGCGACGATGTGCCAACCGTTACGTGCGGAACAAGCGGAACAACCACACCGCCGGCCCACTTCAAAACAATCTCGCGTTTCAACGTGTCGCCGGATTCGACGGTACCGAAATCCAACGCCGCTTCGACGTTCAATTCAACCGGCAAAACATGCAGCAGAATGGGCACACGTCCCACCTCGCGCTTCGCTGCATCTTTGAAAAAGAATGCATCGCTAATGTCACCCGTATGAGCCGTCTCCGGGACGGTATATTCCACTTCAATTTCGCGTCCTGCTTTGTCGAGCGTGAAGGCGTCGAACGGCTTGTTTGTAAGATACATCGCCTCAACAGCAGCGAGTTGCATCGTTCCGCCGCTCGTCGCGATTCGCAATTTCTTTTTGATGATCGTTCCGGGGAACACATCGCCGAAATCAAATCGCGACGGCTCGGAATTGAAACGGACGGTTTGCGCCCGCACCCGCCACTGCACGTTGACGCGTTCAACCCCCGCCATTTCAAATGAAACAATCCCGGTGTAATCGCCGGGAGACACTGTTTCGGGCAGTTTGATCTCGATGCGTTGAGCGCGTTTTTCTTTGGGTTTCAACGCGCTCGGAGCGTCGATCAAACGGATACAATCGACCAGTTTTGCGGGCGTGTTTTCGAACCTCATTTTTAACGCGCCACCGGCGCCCCGTACTCGGAGGTTCACTTCGCCGACGATCGTCTCACCCGCAAATTGCTCCCCAAAATCATACGCGCCTGAGACCAGCAAGGCGGGCGGAGCGTTGCGTTTGACGGTGAACGGCGATTGCAATTCGCGGCGGAACGCGGCTCCGTTGCGCGTACCGGTTACAACGACCGAAATCGTTCCTTTCACGATCTCCGCATTCTTCGACAAAAAGCCAAGCTTCTCGATATCTGCCGCGTAAATCCCATCGCCCGCTTTGCCCTCATCGTGTTGGCCATCGTCGAACAACTCGACTGTCGCGCGCTCTGTTTTGAATTCGTCTTTTTTGACTGCAATCACGTATTCGAAACGTGCTTCAATTTTGGCATCCGAAACCGGTTCGCTGCCATCGAACAAGGAGACCGCCAAGTGCGGATCATTTGCATCGAATTCGACGGGTGACGCCGGGAGCGGACTGG
>JANXLS010001036.1 GCA_025355035.1 Planctomycetota bacterium
GTTTGATCTCGTGGTCGCCACCGATGCTGTGCTCAATGATGTATCCGCCATAATCTTGCAACGCCCGAGCGATTTCATACGCGGGCCCCTGCGTCCCGATGCCCATATTTAGAAGATCGACGTTGGACGGAATCGCAAGCAATGTCCCGAGATGCAGATTTCCATCCTTGCCGTACATCGCGTCCGCTTCCACTATCGAATTGCTCGCCGGCCAGACATAGGCCTTCCCACTCGGAGCATTCGCGTTCAGTGCTGCCATCAAAACGCCGATTCCGAGCGCATGGCGAATCCCGCCGCTTAACTCGCCTTTTCGAACAATCCCGCCCATCGACGAGCCGCCAAAAATGCGCGAACCATGCTGGCGGTTGTCCGAAAAAACGCCCATGCTGGTCAGTGTGTTGTAATAGGAATTGTAGCCCAAATGGATGACTCCATCGGACTCAAAGTTGACACCCAAAAACTCATAAACTTTGCGATGGTGTTCATCAACCACATTCATCAACTTCATTTCGGACGGGTCCGGTAGCGCGTTCGCCGGCATCCGCAATAGCTTCATGTCGTCCTTTGTCCGCCGATAAATTCCGCGCTCCGGATCGCCGGGTGCAGCAACGTAAATCGGGATAGCGTAGTCATTGGCAACCAACTCGACGCCCGTCGTCGGATCGAAATGCGGCGAATCGACGGGCACAAACTTCGCCCCGGAACCCATCGGAGAATTCCACGGACTCTGCGCTGAAAACGGCCAATACGCCGGATCGCGTTCAAGCGGTGCGGGATCCAGCGTCATACCCGCCGCAATAACCGCTGAATGCCCTTTTTCGACAAGCACCGATTCCGCCGACTTCACCCTTTTTATTTTTACTTTGCCTTCCGAAACTTCCAGTCGCGCTTGGGATGAGTTCGCTGTTAATTTGAACTCCGTCCCAACAATCGTCGCGCGTCCATGAGGAGTCGAAACCATCATCGGCTTGCCCTGGGGCTGAGCCGCCACGCGTGCGTTTATTTCGCCCAGCGTCAGATCGATCGCAATCCCGGCGTCATCTTTCAACGCATCGGGCTGAATCGAAAAATGAGTCTCTCCGCTGGTTGAAACCACCGTTGAATCCGGATAAGTCAGCGCGACGGAATTCGTCGCAAACGTCGTGACCACGTCGCCCGCGATTAATGCGCGCTCTTTTTTCAGCTTCAAAGTCACGTCGTTGCGTCGGACCCAAATAAACTCCGCCGACGGATTCGCCCGGACAACAACGGTCGCGTTCGCCGGGAGCTTCCAGGCAAGTTCATCGGCGTCGTCTACGGCGTTTCGGTGGAAAATTTTGTAAAGAAGAATGGGAGCCAGTAGCGTCACCGCCACCGAGGCCGCCGCCAAAAAAAAATGTTGCCGCGACGATCGACCGTCGAGAGGCTGGCGTTTTGTGGGCTGGGGGAGGGGAGTGATCGCAGTCGCTTTTTTTCGGGGACGTTTCGGATCCAGCTTCTCCATGATCCGAGTGATCGCGCCTTTCTTTTGCGACGGATCGCGCAGCGCCGCCGCGACTCGCCGGGATACTCCAGGCATCTTTCGCCGGAATCGCCGCCCGATGACCGCGTGCATTACCGCTTGACCACGCAGCGTTTCGCAAAGATCGCTCGATTCCTCAATTGCGTTGAACAGCTCGGCTCCCTCGTCTTCATCGATCGTTTCGTCAATGAAGCGTTGGACGAGCGTTATAAATCGCTCGTTATCCATCATACGTTGGTCGCTTTCATCCGCTGCTCGATACACCGCTTCAATTCGCCACGCAACCGAAACAACGTCGTCGCCACCCAACCTTCGCCCTGTCCGAATCGAGCGCCAATTTCGCTCGCCGGAAGCTTCTCCTGATAGCGCATGTTTAAAATCGCCCGCGATCGTTCAGGCAGAACTCTCATGCACGCATCCAGTATCTTCGCCGTGTCGCTCACCTCGTCATCATCAAAAGCATCCGCCGACGCCTGCGCCAAAACGGCGCGAATGTGATCGCCGTAATTTTTTCGATTAGTCGTATCCGACGTACATTTCTTCAGCTCCGCCATGATCATGTATTTGCAGATCGTTCGCAACCACAGCCCGAAATCCTTGTCGCGCTGAAATTGGTCCAATTGCTCGTACGCCCGAATAAACGTCTGATGCACAACTTCATCCGCCGTATCCCCATCTGCAACCCGGAACGCCGCGAACGCCAGCAGCATGTCCTGATGCATGCCAACAATTTCCGCGTAAGCGTCCTTTTCGCCCGCCAACACCCGCTTAATCGCCGCATTCAATGCATCAGCTTCGGAATTCACAATACGCCTTCCCTTCCGGTTTCATTTCGCTTCAGTGTACCCCGCTAAAGCCGTGCATCATCTCCCGCTATCTATCTAAGCGCAAATCGTCTGGATATTTCTTAAAATGTTCGCACTAAACACGATTTCGTCAATTCCGCATTGCACGTGTGACGAGATTCGTTATCTC
>JANXLS010001039.1 GCA_025355035.1 Planctomycetota bacterium
CCGCCCGAATTGCCCATGTTGATTGCGGCGTCGGTTTGAAGGAAATCTTCGTAATTCGAAAGACCGATGCCTTTACGACCCTTGGCCGAAACAATTCCGGCGGTAACCGTCTGTTCCAACAAACCGAACGGATTGCCGACAGCTAGCACCCAGTCGCCGACTTCGCAGCCTTCATCCGAATTCCCCAATTCAGCGGCGGTCAGGCCGGCACCCTCTATCTGCAACACAGCCACGTCGGTCTGCGCATCGGTACCAACGAGTCTCGCCTCGACCTGACGTTTATCCGCCATTCGCACGATCCACCCGTCGCCGCCATCGACGACGTGATTGTTGGTCAAAATGTAGCCGTTTTTGGCGTCGAAAATAAATCCCGAGCCGAGACCCTTTGCGGCGTTACCTTCCTTAATTTGCGGGGGGCGATAGAACGGCAAACCTTCGTCGCTGAATCCCTGTTGCCCCGGGACGCGTACCTTCACCCGCTGCGTGGTCGTGATCGCTACGACGGCGGGCTGAATCGTTTTCGCTGCGTAGCGAAATGTTTCGGAATGTGCGGTCGCCGCGCGTTTGCCTTCGCGACCTTCGGCGAGAGCGGGAGAACCCCAATGATCCATCATTTTATTGACGACCACCCCGACGCAAACACCGAGGACAATACCGAGTGTAACGTGCCAGCTTTTGTTAAATATTTGCATACGCATTTCCTCTTAAAATTGACCTTAAAACTGGGCCAAAATGACCGCTTCAGTCATTAGGACGCGCCGATTTGCCACGTCTTCAAACAAGCTATCCATCGGCAGGTTCGCCGCAAATATTGAACGCAAAGCCTTTACCAAATTTTCGCGCAGCGCTGGCCAATTCTCGGCTGTGGCGCTCCTCTTCAAAGCGACGTTCCTGCCGTGGACTCAATTTGTTCTGAATCGTCACGAAACTGATCAACGCGAAAATCAGCAGCGCGACCGCCAAAAACATCTTTCCGACTGCGTTCGAATCCAGCTTCAAATCCGGCCATGCCGCCGCAAGCACACCAAATGCCAGCAACGGCATTGACAGGTGCGTCCACGCCGGGCTGGGTTCGAGTCCCAAAAAGGATCCGCTGCAATAGCCGGCCAAGGCTCCGAGCACCAGAGACAGCGTGTGCATGCGAAATCCGCGCGCGCTTTCAAACACCGCACTGACGAAAACGAGATCCAAGAATCCCGGCCCTCCCGCAAGCCCACCCACTGGCGGGCAAAACGGCAACCGCAACGCCGCAGCCCAATCGGTGGGGATCGCGGTTTCAGCGACATGAAACCAATTCACCCAAACATCGCTGACGGCACCAAACATCAATAGCGTGACAAAGTGCCACG
>JANXLS010001055.1 GCA_025355035.1 Planctomycetota bacterium
CCTTCCCCGACCTGGCGAACTCACCGGTAATCGTTACCCGCGGCAAAGACTATACCACGGGAGTACCGTTGCAGGTTCCCGTGCTGAAGGCATTACGGTCATCTTTGCGCGGCGGAGCCTTTGCACTTCAAGGCTCCATTCATCGTCAATCATTCAACTTTTTGATTCAAAGCCTGGGTTCGTATCTGACCAAAGAATTGCAGGCACGGATTTACAATCAAGCGATTTCGCCGGGCGTCCATACCAGCGGAAATCTGCCGATTCTTTGCGGATTGCAAGTGCATGACGAGATCCATTTTTTTTGCAAAGATGACGCTACCCGGGAGGCCATTGATGCCCTAGTCGAGCAGTTCTTAAAAGAGGCGTCGAGCATGGTCGGTTGTCCGATCCGATTTCACTTCGACGCGGTGAAGTCTTGGGCAGAGAAGACATGAGACACTGCCGCAACCCATCATACGAAATGTTAATTTCGTTGTGCTTGGAAAGCGATTGCATTTCCATTGCAGAACTTTATGCGGTTCCTGTTTTATATGTCACTCTCCACTCAAATCTCAAGCATTGACGCGAAACCGCCAGCGGTAGAACGCACCCCACTAATTCCAATTGCGACTGGTCGCGAGTATTTTCAGAGGCGTTGTTTTACTCAGGGCTACACAGGAGGAAGAAGTGAAATGAAACCTAAACGAAAGCGAGGACCGGCTTCGCGCCCTTTCAATAAAGTCGTGCGCGAGATCCCGCTGGATGACATCGTGTGCAGCGACATGCTGCAACCGCGTGAAAAGATGAACGAAGAGGCTTTGGCCGAGTATGCTGAAGCGATGAAACTGGGGGCGGATTTCCCGGCTGTCGTGGTGTTCCATGACGGCAAGAAATTCTGGCTGGCTGACGGCTATCACCGCTTTGCCGCGGCGACCAAGATCGGCAGAAAGACCATCAAGGCGGAAGTCCTTAACGGATCGGAGCATGACGCGCTCTTGTACTCGGTCGGCGCCAACGCAGCGCATGGTTTGCGTCGTACAAATGCGGACAAGCGGCGGGCCGTGACGATGCTGCTAAACGTCAAGGAATGGACAGACAAGAGCGACGGGCAGATCGCGAAACAGTGCGCGGTCAGCGGCCACTTCGTCGGGGAAGTCCGTAAGCAGCTATCTTTGATCGGATCAAAGATACGGGTGTGCACTCGCAACGGGAAGCCAATGAAAATGAATACGGCGGGACTTGGGACGCGAAAGGGTAATGCTTGCCCTCCCGCCCAGGACGCGCCCGTGTCGCCGGTGCTTCCGACACTGGAACCTGCCACAAAGCCGACTGTGGTGCCGAACCGGGAGCTAGACAAAACTGCACCCCTGCTCCAGCCAAACGTGCCCGAGAACAACGCTAGTGCCCTGGCGGCGAATGTGGCGGAGCCGCAACACCTGATCAACGGCATCGACATCGAGGCTGCG
>JANXLS010001073.1 GCA_025355035.1 Planctomycetota bacterium
CGGCGCGCTCGACCGTGTCCGACAAAATCTGATTGCCGATCGCTTCCTTTGATACTTTCAACGCCGCGATCAACGGCACGCCCGATCCCAGCAGCGTTCCCAACATGCGCGTGAATCGGACCAGCGCGAAACGCGCGACAACCATCCCCAGCATCGGTGCCGAGAGCGTCGCGATCTCCAACGCGCGCCGCCCCCCTTCCGTCCGCAACACGTGCCGCGCGACAAAATAAAGAATGACCACGCCGACAAGCATGTATAACCCGTACGCCAAAATCGCGTCGCTCAATCCGACGATCACCAGCGTCAACGCCGGCAACTTGCCGCCCATGTCTTTGAAAATCTGCGAGAAGCGCGGAATGAAGAACGTCAGCAGAAAGATCAACACCAACGTCGCCACCGCGCCCAGCACGGCGGGATAAACCAGCGCCGCTTTGACCTTCCCTTTCAAATCCTGCTCGCGCGCCTGAAACTCCGCGATCTGACCCAATACCAATTCGAGGAACCCGCCCATTTCGCCCGCGCGGACCATGGCGACGTAAACCGGCGGAAACGTGCGTTGAAATTTCGCCAGCGAATCCGCCAGCGCCATTCCGCCGACGACGTCATCGTGAATCGCGGTCCATTGCGCTTTTGCGATCGGATTCGACGCTTCGCGAATGGTGATGTTCAGCGCCCGGCTGAGCGGCACACCCGCCGCAAGAAGATTCGCCAGTCCGCGCGTGAACGCTTCGACCAATGTCTGCGAAACCTTGCCGTTTGCCGCCGCCGACTTCGCCACTTTCGGCGCGTCACTCGACCGGCTTTCCTTCACCTGCACCGGCGTGAACCCCAGTCGCAGGACCTGGTCCATCGCCGCCGAACGGCTCTCCGCCGTCAGCGTCCCGGCGTTCTCCCGCCCTCCGGCATCGACGGCTTTGTACACAAATACGGGCATGTTTACGTTCCGAAATCGCCGTTGAAACAAGGCGCTTAAAATACAATCGCAGGAGCCGCCCCCAGGGCATTTAGGCTCCGGATATGTGAATCAAATGAATTGAAGCTCCAACGATTCAGTCAGACTCCCGTCCGCGCCCTACCCACACCGCATGCGCCTCTATAGATTTAGATACCCAGCCCCGGCGATTTCTTCCCAAATCGCGAAAGTTTCGCGAAGTCTATTTGGCTTTCTGAAGGTTCTTCGGCACCCACCATCGCGTCAAATCCTTGTCCATGAAATTGTAGACCGCGTTACGAATGCGGTTGTCGTACGCGATCGTCCGTTTCTCGACAAACAGCCACGTGTACGGCTGCTCCAAAGCGACCTGCGCGTACAGCTTCTGGAAAATCGCGCTCCGTTTTTCAGAGTCCATTTCCTTGCGGCCTTCTTCAATCCATTGATCCACCTGCTTGTTCACATAGCCGCAGTGATTCGAAGCCTTTTCACCCGTCTGCGACGAATGCCACAGTTGGAACGGATCGTCCGCCACGGTCAGCCGCCAACCCAGAATCATCGCATCGAAATTGAGTCGTTCGATATTCTGGATGAACACCGACCATTCCAAATTCCGGATGTTGACGTCGATCCCGGCCTGAGCGAACGATTCCTTGACCTGATTGGCGATCGCCTCGTACTCCGGTTTCGACGATTGAATCAGCAGCGTGAACTTGAACGGAACACGCTTGCCGTTGATCATTTTATCCAACACGTGATCGCCGTCCGTATCGGCCCAACCGTCTTCCTTCAAGAGTTGCTTCGCCATTTCGACGTTGTACGGAATGCGCAACTCCGCCGCGTTCTTCGGATAATTCGGGCTTTCCGGATGCGCCGGAACATCCAGCGGCAGAGCAAACTTGCGGTAAATCGTGTCGCAGATTCGCTCGCGGTCGATCAGCATTGTCAGCGCTCGACGTGTTTTCGTGCTGCTGAACATATCGCGCCGGATGTTCCAGCCGATGTAGCGGTACACGTTTTCAACGGACAGTTCGAGACTGAATTTCTTCTTGAATTCCTCATCCGCAACCACGATCGCGGCTTGTGGCTTCGACATGATGTGAACGTCCAAATCGCCCTTCTTCAGCAGCTCCATCGAAACCGATTTATCCGCGACAAATTTGCAGACGATTTTTTTAAAGTGCGTCTTCGGTCCGTAATAACTGTCGTTTTTGACCAGCACGACTTCGTGCTTCGAATCGTTGCTCTCCAATTTATACGGCCCCGTTCCCATGATCTTCTGGTTCAACGGATTCTCATTGAATTCCTTCGCGTCAGCGAAGTGAAACAGATGCTCGGGGAACAGATACACTTCGCACGACGATGAGAACGACAGAAAGAACGGCTTTTTCCAAATGAACTGAACGACGTACGGATCGTTGTTGACCAGTTTCACCGACTCACAATCCTGATAGAAATTGCGCATGGGCGCACATTCAACCTTCGGATTCATCATTGTTTCGAACGAAAACACCACATCCTTGCCGCTGAACACATGGCCGTCGTGCCACTTCACATCCTTGCGCAAATAGAAGGTAAAGATCGGCTTTTCTTCGAAGACATAATGTTCCGTGCCATCGTAAGTCAGAACCTTTTTGACCGTCTTCCCCGACGCCGATTTCGGATCGACGACCTCACCCTTGTTTGCTTCCGACGCCATGTACGCCTGAACGGCTTTCTCGGCCACGTCCATGTTGCCGATGATCCGGATCACGACCGAGGTCTCGCGTTCCCAATCCGGCAAAAAGCGCCCTTTAAAATTGGCCGCTGCCTGAATCGCAGCGCGTACGCGATCGGCGGTCGTCTTCGCCGTGATGGCCGTTTTGTCAATGAATTTATCGCCGTCAAATGTGACGTACATCCAATGCTGCTGCTCGATCGCCCCGTCACCCAGGATCTTTGCAACCTGCTCGCGGTAGTCTCCAACAGCGTCCGTCAAGTCGATGCGGATGACGTCGTCGCCCTCCGGCTCAATCTTCGCGATTTTCAATTTCTCGCGAATATCCGGCGTCAGAATACGGCTCAACTTTGTCGCCAATTCCTTCGCGTTTTTCTGAGCGCAAATGCCGCGGCAAACCATCGCTTTTTCCCAGCCTTGAGCCAGCAACGGTTCCCACACGTTCGGATCGTCGAAACACCGCCGCGCCAGAGCGTCGTTGCACAAGCCGAACAGATCCTGGGAGGTGGCATCGTTGTCCACCAGCGGATTCAACATGTTCGGTGAATTGACTTCGTTGATGGTGAGCGTGTCGCCGTCGTCCGCCTTTTCGTCGCCGCGCGTGAATTTCGGATTGGTCGAGCCATCGAAATACGACGCCGAATGCTTGACGTCGGTTCCCGTCGAATTCGTTGGATTGGCGTTATTCTGGTAGACAACTGTTGAAGGCGGCGCTTCCGAATGTGCTTTGCTGATCGCTTCCATATCAGCGATCAAGCGCTTTTCAATGCTCTGATTTTGCAGAAGCGTCAACCCGTTGGCGATGACCAATACAGCCAGCAGCCCAACGATTGCAAGGTCCCAGAATATGTGCCGCTCGCGCATGAAGCATCCGCCCTTCGACTCGATTGACTCGTTGATAAAACGCAGGGAGAACGATACTCAAAGGAGGAGCGATTGACAAGCCAGAAACAAAAGCGGGAACGGTGCATTCACCGTTCCCGCCCTGATTGTCCTACACCTTCGTTTCGGACGAAGGCGTTGTTTCAAAATCGGAGTCGCGCGGATTGGAACTCTTCAGCCAGCGTGTCGTCGAAAGTCGCTCCCACAAATCGTCGGATTCGGCGCCACCTGCGCCCGGCGAAAGTTCATCCGCCTCCGGCTCAAAGGTGTGCAACATCGATTCCCACTCATGGTCGGCCACCAACTCATCGGTTACCGAGGCGTCCAACATGTCCTCCGCCGCCCCATCGCTTGCTTTCCGCTTCCGTAAATTCTTCACTTTGGCCACATCCCGAAACAAATTTGCGGTGATAATCCCCGCATTCGGGCTCCTTTGCATTACCTGTTGTCCGAAATGCTCTTTTTCGGACGAGAATAGTCTCGTATTCGTCTTCATTTCGTTTAGCTCCCCTTATTTACGTCCCACAGACGCGCTGGCCGGTGTCCGCTGCTTGCAGATACTCAAACCAGTCAATGGGATAGCTTATTGAGCCCTCCCCGTTCGTATGCGTTTCGCATAACTCCCTCTTCTGAATGCGGTCGGGCATTCATCCCGACCTGATCCCGCCTGAATTCTCGTTTCACAACTTGCACTAGGTGCACTTTTACTCTTCACACTCCACATAACTGCGGCCCCGGCGATACTCAAATCTGGCGGGGCCGCGCGGAACTGCATATCTCCTGCCATGCATTCCGAACTACCCCGGCATCGCCTCGCGTCCCGGCCGATACCCATTGAAAACTGTTTCTTCGTCGTTCAATTCGATCACCAGCTCGTTCATCTTTTCTTTCAACGCCGCAATCTTGAAGCGTTCGCTATTCGATGCCTTCGATCGAGCCTGAAGCGACCGGCGCATAAAGCGTTCGGACGGCTTGCGTGCCGCACTCGGCACAACCACGTACTGAGCCCCCGTGACCAACGCCGCAAGATCCTTGGTCGAAGCCTCGCCCTTACTTGGTGTCGAATCGGGCATATCCGATCCTGACTGCAGTTTGCGCCAATCCATAATCCAGCTCCAGTCCGCGCGCATCGTCGCGCCCTGTGTCGAACAGCCCCATAAGTTTTCTACACTACCGAAGTACATGGATTTGAAGCACTTCGTGTGCCATTTGGGATACACTAAAGACGACCGGCGCGCCCATTTTTTACATAAAAAATTGGAAAATATGTTCAGTTAACCGCAAATATCGAAACAGCACTATGAAACCCAATGAATTTCATCAACCTGCATATTTTAATTAACCAATTCTTCACGTTTTATGGAGTATTCGCAAGCCAAATTTTTCACATCCGCGAATTTTAGACACCAAATATAACACTAGTCTAGCAATTCGGTCTGCCCGATCAGGTCCTTTTTTTGCTTCAATCTGCCCAACTTAGATGACAGACTGTTCAGAATTGCCTCACTTCGTTTCAACCAATTCAATCAAAACACCACCGGTAGTATGCGGATTTAAGAACGCCACATTAGAGCCCTTCGCTCCTGCTGCCGGATAACCCGGAAGCGTCCTTATACCCGACTTTTCCAAACGCTTCAAGTCATTCATCAAGTCTTCAGATGTCAAAGCCACGTGATGCAATCCCGCTCCCCGCTTCGCAATGAACTTCGCAACATGCCCCGTCCCCGCCGGATACGCCTCAATCAACTCCAAACAAAGCCCATCTTTCGTCCACTTCTGCAACCTAACGTTTTCCCTGTCAATGACTTCAACGTCGTCACCCACAAACCCCAACGCAGCATACACCCCCCCAGCCTGATCCAGCGCCTCAACCGCGATTGCAATGTGTGCCAACATAGTCTTCGGTACCGTTTAGTCTGATGCTCATTTAATACACTTGCAACAATTATACACCATTGTCATCATAGTGTCAAACTTATGCACTAATAAAATGCTAATAACGCTCCAGTTGGTGCCACGGATTTGGCGACACCCGGCCTTTCATGCGGAATACAAGCATCGCTTTATGCTTGTTCGGCGCGTGTCTCTCACTCTCTGCACGTATCAGATAAGTAGATCAAAGCCGTACCACACAACACTCACTTCGCTGTCCCCGTCATAACCGGATCCTTGCTCGGACCAAACCCGACATTCGCTTCCGTTTCAAGCTTCACTTCGTTCCCATTAAACACCAAGCTCACGGTCAGCATCAAATGCGTTTGGTAAAACGAGATCTTCGCCTTAAACGTGTCCTCCGCCGTCCACGCCCCGCTCGCGGCGACCCACTGCTCCTTTAAAGCGCCCCACGCCGTTCGCCCCTTCGCCCATTCCCCGCGTCCGCAGACAATCTTCTGTTCAACCCCCGCGACCATCGCAACCAGAGTCACCCGACCGTCCTTCCCAGCGCCGTCCAGCCGGATCGACTCCAGTTTCTTCTCGTTCGTCGGGAATTCGTATTTTTTCCCGAAAACAGACGCCGCCGCTGCCGTTCCATCCTGCGGTCGCAGCATCAACGCCTTCGTCACTTCAGCCAACTTCGCACTCGCCGCGCCGTCTGCGGGGAGTTTCCCCGCCCCCATCGCCGGCAACAACACCTCCCAAGCCAAATCCAACGGTGCCTGCATGTTCTTCACCGCGCTCGTGATCACCAGTACGGCATCCTGCTCCGGCATCACCACGCAATACTGCCCGAACGCCCCGTCCCCGCGAAACGCGCCATGTCGACAACGCCAGAATTGGTACCCATACCCCTGGTCCCAATCGCTCTTCGGATTGCTCCCGTTGGACGTCTGACGTGCGCTCGCTTCGACCACCCACGCTTCCGGAACCAACTGCGTCGCGCCCCACTTCCCCTTCTGCAACATCAACTGCCCGAACTTCGCGATGTCTTCCGTCTTCAAATACAATCCCCACCCGCCGGCCGATATCCCCTCCGGACTCGCCTCCCAAACCGGTTTCGTGATCCCCAACGGCTCAAACAGACGCGGCGTCAAATAATCCAAGGCGGTCATCCCCGTCACTTTCTGGACAATCGCCGATTGCATGTACGTTCCCATCGAATTGTACAAAAAATGAGTCCCCGGCTTGAACGGCACCGGATGATTCAAAAACGTCTTCGTCCAAACCTGATCCGGCACCCGCTTCGGCTCCGTCTGATGCCCGGTTGACATCCGCAGCAAATCGCTGACACGCATTAACTTCAAATTCGCGCTCGGTTCCTTCGGAGCGTCCTCAGGAAAAAACTTCAGCACCTCGTCACTGAGACTCAACTTCCCGTCCGCAATCGCCATCCCCACCGCCGTCGACGTAAAACTCTTGCTCAACGACCACATCACATGCGGCGTCCCCGCGTCATACGGCCCCCACCATCCTTCCGCGATAACATGCCCATGCCGTACCAGCATGAAGCTGTGCATCGCTTCAATCTTCGAATCCGCCGCCTCCACAAAAGCCAGCACCGCCTTTGATGAAACCCCCTGCTCTTCCGGCGTACTGCGAGGCAAGTCTCCCGCAGACGAGAGCAACGAAACCAGCGCCAGAACGATTGCTACAAAACACGATTTCATAGTCCTATTCCTTTTTTGAATTGAAGAATGGGTGACGACCTGAGTAACCCAAACGTGTGAAGTTTTTCCATTCAATTGTGCGAATACAATTGCACACATCTTCCGCAACGCCTTCGTTGTCCATTGTCCAAATCATTTGTCATTTTGCATTTTTGTTGCGCGTCGAACGCAGTCTTTCAAATGACAAATATTAATCCCAAATGCCAAAGGATAAATCAATTCGCACTCTGCTCAGCGCTCCCAGTTTCCAAATCTCAATCTTCTCCCACCTGCCTTGACCTTTCTCCTCTTAGTGTATATCGTAGAGCCGAGTATGGCGTTAGGGCCTGTAAAATAATAAACTGAAGAAGTCCGCCGCGTATTTCGGCATGGGTCGAGGCGGACGCGAAGGAAGATATA
>JANXLS010001096.1 GCA_025355035.1 Planctomycetota bacterium
GGGTTGTTGCGGAGTTTGTATTCTTCCAACAGGATTGGCACGGTGACTTCGTTCAGGTATGTACCACGCTGAATGTTGATGAAGTTCTTCATCGCGTATTCACCCGACGTGTAATCCACTGAGACGAGATCCTCGTCGGCGTAGATTCCGTTGGCCGCGCCACCTTCTTTAAGGAAATTCGAGCTTTTTGAATCGCGCGTTGCCACCAAGGCTTCGAGCGGGATCGATGTGGCACCATCGTGGGTTGACGACGAACCGACGCTGGCCATGTGACAGCCGGTGCAATTCAATTCGCGAATGACGCGTTTACCGTGGTCGAGGGCGACATCTTTGGGCTTGGTCTGGTACTGCATTTCGCCGGGGATCACTTCGTTCGTCAGGCTCATCAGGTACGTGACGAGGCGTTCGACTTCGTGCTTGCCGAGAACCTGGTTGGAACTCTTGTCGAGGTTGTTTTCCGGCGCATACTTTTTGAAGGTGGACGAATGGTGTTCCTCATGCTTGGTGCCTTCGTGCGCGACTTCCTTCATCGCTTCGGCCGGTGCGTCTTCGTTCTTCTTATCCGTGTAGCCGAACCAGGGCATGCGCAGGCGGTCGAAGGGCTTGATCAAGTCTTCTTTGTCGCGATCGAAGACGCGCGGGCGGGAGATCTTGGCGAAGAACCAATCCCATTTGGTTTCGGCGATGGAGTGGTCGTGACCGGCCTTGCCGAAATCAAATTTGTCCAAATCCTTGTCGGCTTCGCCGGAGAGGTTCACGCAGGTCAACGGGGCGTAGGTCCAACCCTGGATGTTGTGGCAGCCGAAGCAGCCGTGATGCTGGATCAGCGTTTCGCCGGTGTAAAACGCTTTCGCGGCTTGAGCCGGTTCTTTTTGTTTTGAGAGAACATCCTTGAGCTTTGCGATCTGGGCTTCGGTCCATTCGCCGTCGCCGGTGTCGTAACGAATGGATTCACCTTTTTCGTCGAGCTTCGAGGCGTATTTGACCTTCAGCTTCAGGGAGTTTACGACCATGGTCAGCGGATCTTTGAGGCGTTCCCGGATCACATCTTCGGGCGTGGTGCTGGCCATTTTTTCGATCACGATTTTGTCGAACGCTTCGGTCGGGTGCGGGTCGGAAACTTTCTTGGTTTCTCCCTTGTACTTCATGGTGGACATCATGTAGCTGGTGATGTTGGCGGCTTCTTCGTCAGAGAGGCGCAGATTGGGCATTTTTGTTTCCGCCCAATAGTGGCGCGGATTCTTGATCCACTGATAGAGCCAACCAGCGCCGACTTTGTCACCGACGCGGCTCAAATCCGGGCCGTGCTGGTTGTAGTCGAATTTGTCTTTATCCCCAGCTTCGCGCGTGGTGTGACAACCGACGCAGCCGACGACAGCGTAAAGCTTGCGGCCTTCTTCAACGTCGCCGTTTTTGGGAACGGGCGGCGTGGTTTCGCGGAGTTGGCTGGCCATGAAGAGGTAACTGGTGATCGCTTCGGCTTCGATGGAGTCGCGGGCGTGAACGGTGCTGCCGACTCGGACTTCGTAGGCTTTGTCTTTGTGATTTTCGAGGCCGAAGAAGCGGGGCATTTTGGTGCTTGGACGGAAGTCCCACGGGTTTTCAATCCACGAGCGGGCCCAGTTCACGTTAGCGACTTTTTCGCCGATGCGGCGCAAGTCGGGGCCGACGCGGCCGACCCAATTCATGTCGGAACCGCCGGTTGTGCCGAAATGGCAATTCACGCAGCCGCGATCGCGGAAGAGGTGGCGGCCTTCGTTGAGCTTGGCGGCTTCGGGGACTTCGTCGACGCCTTTGTGGCACTTCGCGCAGCTGGCTTCGACGTGCTGCACTGGGAGCATCTTGGCATCCCAGAATTCGTTGGATTCCCAATCGTATTGAGCGCGCCAATAGTTGGCTTGATCCTTGTCTTTCGGGCTGTGCGCGGCGGCAGAAAACTTTGTTGCCAACGGTTGGCCGCCGTGACAGATCGTGCAGCCGAACTTCTTGTACGGGTGCTTTGAATTCGCTCCGACGTAGAGATCGAGCCGCGGATGAGACTTCAGGACTTTTTTATCGGGTTCGTAGACCGCGACCGTCTTCACGCCTTTAGAATCGACGGAGATTGTTTCCTTGCCCAGTTCGGTGAAAGCGGGATCGGGGTTGTCGATGCCTTTGTGACACGACACGCAGCGGTCGACGCGTGATGCGTTCGAGAAGAAGACGCTCCATTTCAGGTTGTCGAGGATGACCTGTTCGATCTTGTCGCGCGGAGCGACGAAATCGAAGCCGGGCAAATCGAGCAACGTGTTGATGACCGGATCGCCTTTGATCTTTGCCATCTTCGCCCGGTAATCGTTCAACGTGCCGAAGAGTGCATCTTCGTCTCGTTTCGCTTTGGCGAAACCTTCTTCGAGCGCGGCGGCTTCGGCCATTTTCTGATCGCGTTTTTCTTTCAGTTTGTATTTTTCGGCGGCTTTCGCGGCAATCGTGGCGTCGTCTGTCACGAGTTTGTTGCGATTGAGTTCGACACCGCTATCAACTTGCGATTTGAGTTCGTCGTACTTGGCCTTCATGGCGTTGAGTTGGACGGTTACGGCGGCCAACTGATTGTCGATATCGGCTGCTTCTTTTTTGAGCTGATCGACCTTGGGCTTGCTGGTGTCCAAAGCGGCCTTATTCTTTTTGATGGACTCTTCGTATTCCGTAGTCTTCGCCTTGTATTCGGAGGCGAGCAATTCGTCGTTGGCTTTTTTGCGCTCGTCTGACAAGCGTTTCAAGTCGAACTGCCGGTACTTTTCCTGGTATTCGGGGAATTCGCGACCGAAATGGTCCTGATAGAAAACATACGCCGTCGTCACCAGCAGCATGAAGCTGCCGATGGCGAACGCGATGTGCAGACTGCTTTCGGATCTGCCTGACGATTTTTTTGCCATGAATTGCTCTCGCTAAACTAAAGTTCAAAGTTCAAAGTTAACTGCGGATTCAGGTTCAAGTTCAACTGCGGTTCAAGGTTCATTGTTGTTGCCGTTAACTTTGAACCTTGAACTTTGAACCGCTGTTAGCTAGCCCATCGTAACAAAGGACTGATTTTCGTTCCATTGGGCCAAATCCTGGCGGTATTTCTTGGCTTTGTCGACGATGATGTTGCCGGTGGCGTCGACGTAGATTTTAAAGCGTTCCAGCGGACGCGGGGTCGGGCCTTCGAAGTTGACACCGTTGAGATAGTAGCCTGAGCCATGGCACGGGCATTTGTATTTTTGTTCGACTTCGAGCCAGTTCGGCGTGCAACCCAAGTGAGTACAGACCGTGGAAAGAGCGACCAATCGGTCCTGGCCTTCTTCCGTCAAGCGGACAATCCAGACGGCTTGATCCTGCTTGTATTTTTCGTAAACCTTGGGTGATTCAGGGAAATCGTTTTTGCGGCCCGCGATAAACTTTGGATCCGATTCGTAGAGTACATTTGGGAACATGAAGCGAGTGAAGAGACCACCCACGGCAGCGAGCCAGCCCCAGAATATGGCCCAGGAAAACGTTCCGAGCGTGAAGACGCCAAGGAAGGCGCGGCGTTCGGCCAACTGGGGCGGCGGCGGCAAGGGACCTTCGGGTTCTTTCTTTTTGACCGGAGTCGTCGCGACGCCCTTCTTTGCGGCTGCGGCGAGGAGTTCGACAGCGGGTTTGTTAGCAGGGGTTCCGCGGGCGTCGATGCCCGTCGCACCTTTGGCTTTTTCGTGAGCGGCAGCAGCGCGAGCGAGGGCTTCGGGCGTGCCGGGTGGAACGGCGGCGGGGCCAGACGGCGCGGCTTCGGATGCGGCGGCAAGGGGAACCGCTGCGCCGGCGGTTTTTGCGGCGGCGGCGGCTTTGGCGGCTTTGATTGCGGCAACTTTTTCTTCAACTGATCCGGGCGCAGGGGCTGCAGCGGCGGGCGCGGGGGCTGCTGCGGCAACTGGTACGGCGGGCGCGGCAGCACCGGGGGTTTTCGCAGCAGCGGCAGCTTTTGCGGCTTTGAGTGCGGCAACTTTAGCTTCGACTGAACCGGGCGCGGGGGCTGCGGCAGCGACTGCAGCGGCGGGCGCGGCACCACCGGCATTTTTCGCGGCGGCAGCGGCTTTCGCGGCCTTGATGGCGGCGACTTTGGCTTCGACCGAACCGGGTACAGGCGGCGGACCGACAGGTTCGACAGCGGCCACTGGAGCAATGGGCTCGATCGGCTTGACGGGAGCAACGGGTTCGGGCGGAGCAACTGGAGCTGCCGGCGCAGCAGCAACTGCGGCTTTGACGGCAGCGACTTGCGCGACGACTACAACAGCCGGAGCGGCAGCTTCAGCAGCAAGGGCAGCGGCCTTGGCCGCGGCTTTTGCTTCGGTGTCCAGTTTAGCTGCTTCCTTCGCCGCCTTGATTCGCGCAACCCGCTCTTCGACGGAGAGGTTTGTGTTGTCCGATTCTGCCATGAAATACGCTTCCCTTCGTCATCCAGCAACGAAATCGCTTGCTAAAATATCTATGGTGTTATTTTCACGAAACAATCTACTCTTTTACTGTACGAAGGTCAATTGAAAGTGCTGTTTTTCAACTGAATTTTTCTCAAAACCCGTCGTGCGGAGCGTTGCACCGTGGCTGTTTCCACACGATACAACCGAGCTTGAAACGACGTTCGAAACGCATCACTTCACTTCTGTTATGTCGCGTCGCTGCAAAACGCAGACCTAATTTTTGCAGCGTTGTGAAAAACGGGGATTTTCTCTCGCAGAGGCGCAGCGGCGCGATCGCTAAAAAACATTCGTGAGAACTCTTTTAATTGGTCACGAAGTTGCAGCAGATCTCAATGTAACGAGATGTGGAGCGAATAGTAGCAGAGCCCCGCTCAGTGTGTTTGGCTGGGATTTTCGCAAAAACATTCAGAGAATATTTGAGGAGGTGTCGCCGGCAATTCCTCTGATCACCGTAAAAAGTTCGTGATTTGCGTTTGCGCCTGAGAATCGTTTGACAGACGTTTGGCGCGAATGTATAACGCTTGTGAACCGAACTCTGTTTTATTAACCGTCGTTTTCCGCTGCCTGTTATAAGGCGCGAGCTGTTTGATTTTTTGAATTAATCAACTCTGAGGAGTTTTAAAAGATGTCTACAAAAACGGGGTCCATCA